>DATGLJ010000040.1:0-4111 GCA_035294185.1 Occallatibacter sp.
GGAACCGGCAATTCCGGCCGCTTCGGCATCCTCCCAGCCATCCCAGGCGGGCACAAAAGGCGCGCCCGTGCTCTCCGGATATTCGAAGCGGACGTAAGCAGCCGCTCCGTCGCCGGCTTCGCCGCGCGCCGCTCTCGGCGCCCGCGCCGCCCGCTCTTCTTCCTGCCGCAGTCTGCCGTCGGCCGCCAATTCTCCCCGCCCCCTGCTTGCTGTCTTTCCTCTTCCCCGCGGCTCTTCTCTTCCGGCGGTCTTTCCCCGGGCCCGCTTTCGGGCTCTGCGCTCAGGCCAGCATCTCATCGCCCGATTCAAGCTTCAGGATCACCTTGCCTTCGGTCTCCAGCCGCCGCGCCAGGTTGAGGATCTCCTGCTGCGCCTGCATTACCTCGCGCGAGCGGACCGGCCCCAGGACCTCCATGTCTTCCCTGAGCATCTCGGCGGCCCGCGAGCTCATGGCCTTGAAGACCTGCGCGCGCAGTTCGTCCTTGGCCCCGCGCAAGGCCAGCGCCAGCACCCGCTTGTCGGCGCCGGCTACGATCTCGCGCAGGCTCGCCGGCGGCACCGTGATCAGGTCCTCAAAGGTAAACATCAGGTTGCGGATGTTCAGCGCCAGCTCGGGCTGCGCCTGCTCGATCGTCTCGAGGATCTTTTTGGCCTCTTCGGCGTTCACGCGGTTCAGCAGGTCGGCCACGGCCTTGAACCCCGAGTAGCTCTTGCGCGCCGTATCGCCCATGTTCTCCAGCCGCCGGTGCAGAATATGCGCCACCTTCTGCGCCATCTCGGGCGAAAACTGCCGCATCTCGGCCAGCCGCTGCACGCTCACCACCTTGTGCTCGTCGCTCAGGTTGTCGAGCACCATCGAGGCCCGCAGCGGATCGAGATGCGCCAGCACCAGGGCGATGGTCTGCGGGTGCTCGCTGTCGAGCAGCTTGCCAAGCTGGACCGGATCGGTCCGCTGCAGCTTGGCGAGATTGCCGTGGGCCTCCTCCTGGGAGCGGCGCACCATGCTCAGCAGATCCTCGGCGCGGGCCTTGCCGAAGGTCTCCACCAGCAGCCGCGTGGCATAGTCGATGCCTCCGTGCACGATGAAGTTCTGCGTCTCGAGCAGCTCCCAGAACTCCTCCAGAATCTCGGCGGCCAGCTCCGGCGTAATGCCGCGCAGATCGGCCAGCTCCTCGGTGAGCCGCTGCACGTCGGCATCGGGCAGCGAGCGCAGAATGTCGCGCGCCAGCTCCTCGCCCACGGCCACCAGCAGCACCGCCGCCTTGCGCACCCCCGACATGCCGGCCGACCTGCGCCGCCGCGCCGCCTCTGTCGTTTCGGTCTCCATCTCCTGCTCGGGCAACAAGACGCCATCCCCTTCCTGCAAGCCGAATGCGCGCCAATCGCTTATTCGGAATGAATCCAGCTCTGCAGCAGCCGCGAGCTCTGCGTCGGCTCGCGCCGCAGGTGCGCGGTTACCTGCTCGAAGATCTCCTGGCTGCGCCCGCGCCCGGGTTCGGCCTCGGCATCGCTCAGCGCGGCCGCCGCCGGGCCGGGCAACTCCCGGTTCTCTTCCCGGACGGCAGCGCCGCCGGCGATATGACGCAGCGCCGGCCGCACGCCGAAGGCCAGCACGGCGATCAGACCGGCCAGCAGCGCCGCATACCGGATCAGCTCCGGCGACTCCTCGGCCTGGCTCAGAAGCCGCTCGGGCAGCGGCGGCGGCAGGCTGCGGTTGTCGTCAAAGGGCAGATCCTCGACCGTCACCACGTCGCCGCGCGAGGCGTCGAAGCCCACCGCCGCCTGCGCCAGAGCCGTCAGGTTGCGCAGCTCGGCGGCCGAGCGCGGCTGCCATACCGCCGGCTTCCTGCCGCTGGCCGGCTGCGCCAGCCGGTCGTTGACGACGATGGCCGCCGTCAGCCGCCGCACCCGGCCCGGCCCCGCGCCCGGATCCTGCACCATATGCTTGACTGTCTTTGAAACCCCGTAGGTCCCCGATTCGGTCCTGGCCGAGGAGGGCGGCGTCGTCTCTTTGGGATAAACCGGCAGGGCCTGCGTGTTGGGAGCGTTCGAGGCCGCGCCGGCCACGCCGGCGGCCACCGGCTGCGGCCCGGCGGTCTGCTCGGTGCGCTGCATCGAGAGCGTCACCGTCTGGCTGGGATCGTAGATCTCCTGGGTTTCGTCGGTTGCGGTCCTGTCGTAATCGAGGGTCACCGAGGCGCGCACATTGCCCGGCCCGGTCACCGGCTCGAGGGTGGCGATCAGCTTCTCTTCGAGGTCCTGCTCGGCGCTGGTCTCCATCGCCTCGGCCGTCTTCGGACCCAGGGGCAGGTGCCCTGCCGCGTCGACCAGCACCACATGATCCGGCGTCAGCCCGTCGACGGCCGAGGCGACCAGATTGCGGATGGCGTCGGCCTCGCCGTCGGCCAGGGCGCGGTGGCGCAGCTTCAGCACCACCGCGGCCTTGGCCGGCCGCTCCTGGTCGCGGAACAGCGAATCGTGCGGCAGGACCAGGTGCACGCGCGCCGACTCGATATCGCCGATCGTGCCGATCGTGTGCTCGAGCTCGCCTTCGAGGGCGCGCTGGTAGTTGACCTGCTCGTCGAACTCCGAACCCACCCAGTTGGGCTTGTCGAAGATCTCGAAGCCCATGCGGCCGCTCCTGGCCCCGCCCTTGGCCGCCGTCGCCAGCCGCGCCTTGTCAAGCTCGGGCGCGGGCACCAGGATGCCTGCGCCGTTGTCGGTCACCTCGAAGGGAATCTGCGCCTGCGTGAGCACTGCGCCCATCTGCCGGGCGTCGTCGGGATCGAGGCCGCTGTAGAGCGTGCGCCAGTCGGTGCGCAGCGCGTACCACAGAATTCCCCCCGCCAGCCCTGCAAGCACGCAGGCCACCGCCGCCGTCCGGCCGCGCTGCGCCGCCGGCATCCGGGCCCAGCGCGCCCGCGCCAGGCCCCAGAGCGCAGAGAGCTGGTCGAAGAGCTGCTGCGGGAATTGCTGCCGAGGCGATCCGGCCCCGGGCGGCGCGGTCTTTTCGAGCTGAGCTGCAGTTGGCATTGTTACTCTTGTGCGCCCTGTTGGAAATCGTCGTTCGCGTTGTACCGGACCTTGTATCGAAGGTTACGCCGGATCCTGCGCCGCCCGATCCTGCGCCGCGCCGAACTCCGGCTGCATTCTTCCCGCCCGCCTCGCCTCAGAACTGCATCCCCATCACCTGCTGGTAGGCCTGCACCGCCTTGTTGCGCACCGCCAGCGCCATCTCGAAGGCCATGTCGGCCTTCTGCGCGGCGATCATCGCCGTGTGCACATCGACGCCCGATCCGGTCATCAGCCCCTCGATTGCGTTCCGCGCCTGGTCTTCGAGCGCGTTCACCTGGCCCACGGCGTCGCTCAGCAGATCGGAGAACGGCGCCGGGGCGCCCGTTTCTGCCGGCCCAGAACCGGCAGCCGGGCCATTGGCCGCAGGCGCCGTTGCCGCCGGGCCGGCCGGCGCCGCCGTAGTCAGCGAAAACTGCATGGTCTCCTCCTTCGAAAATGAGCCTTCAGGCTCCTCTCAGCCCTCAGCTTTTGACAATGTCGAGGGCCGAGGCAATCATTCCCTTCTCTGCCTGCACGGCCGCCCCATTCAGCCCATAGGCGCGCGTCGCTCCCATCAGGTCCACCATCTCGGTGAGCGGATTGATATCCGGATACGCCACATAGCCGTTGGCGTCTGCATCGGGATGGCCGGGATCGTAGCGCCTGAGCGGCGGCGACGGGTCCTGAACGACGGCGGCGATGCGCACCCCCGGCGCAACCGGACCGGCGGCCGCGGAGCCTGAGCTCAGAGCGCTGCTCGCAGACCAGGCCATCTGCGAGAGCCGGCTGTACTGCTGGTCGGCGCCGGCCGCCTGCATTGAATCGAGAAATCCGGGATCGCCCTGATCGGCGGCAAAGACCACCTCCTGCCGGCGGTAGGGTCCCCCCGCGGCCGTCCGGGTCGTCTCCGCATTGGCCATATTGGCCGCCACCACCTCGGCGCGCATCCGCTCGGCCTGCATCGCGCCGCCCGAGGTCTCCATCAGCCCGAAGAGATTCATCGCCTGTCCTTTCCGTTTTCTCGTTTTCCGTTCCCCTGCCCCTAGCTCCCTGCCTT
>DATGLJ010000041.1:0-9353 GCA_035294185.1 Occallatibacter sp.
CCCTCCCGACGCTACTGCCTTTCGATCACGTAGGCAGGATCGATCGAGCCGTGCAGAGCCGCGTCGAATGCCGCCCACGCGCAGGACATATCTTTGCCGCTGCACGCGGGAACGAAAATTGGCGCAGAGGCCGGCGGATTCGCCGGGCTGAGCGGCTGAGCCTGGCGCATCTGTTCGAGGGTCTGCGCAGTGTATTCCATGCGCACAAATCTCCGGCCGTCGGCGCGCGAGCGCCACAGCTCAAAGAGCAGCGCCCCGCCGGGAGGAGTGTCGTCCACGCGCCCGTCGATGATCCAGTTGAGGCCGAGCGTTGCTGCGACGGATTCGATGTTGGTGTCGTGTCCCACGATGAGCAGCAGCCGGTCCCCGGGCCGGCCCAGCGCGCCGGGAATCGCTTTGCCGGAAACATGCTGCTCCATGCTCCTGGCGATGCGATCGAGAAGGTCGGAGGCGTACATCTGCGCCACGGCGTGCGTGCGGATGTTGAGTTCCCAGTTGACTGTATCCAGCTGCATGAGCGCACGCAGCGTGACGCCGTCGACGCAGCCCCATCCCACATCCTTCATGCCATCGGTGTATTCGAGCAGCAGGTTCTCGACCATGCCCGAACCCAGAGAGACCGGACCATGAAGCCAGCTCGAAGCGCGATTGGAGCTGATGCCCGACGGGACATCGAGAATGGAAACGCGTTTGCTGTTCGTCGACTGCGCGCGCCCGCAGCCGGCCAGCACGCGGTCGAGGGCCAGCAACTGCGGCCGGTAAGCCTCGGTTACCTCCTGCGGATCGCCCCCGATGCGGCCTGCGATTGCGGCGGCGGCCAGCGCGGGATTTCCGGTCCCGCTCTCGACCCCGCGAAACAGCGGATCGATCGTTCCCTCCGCCTGCGCGTCAACCGCGATTTTGCAGCCCGGGAACATGCCTTCCGCCAGCGCCTTTCCGGTCTGCACCGTCCGCTCGTCGGAGTCGGCATGGATTGTTACGGAGGCGGCGTCCGCGCAGCCGCTCGCGCCAAGCAGCCCGTCGCCGGAGAACTTCGTCCGGTACCACGCTCCGAAAATCCGCATCAGCTCGTAGCCGTGCGGCGTCAGGTAGCCGGGCCGCACTTCCCACGCGGGCCATGGCGCGGCGGAGAACCTGTCAAGTTCTCCCGGCTTGTTGAGCGGCGAACGGACGCCATGCCGGCTGAGCATCACCGTATATTCCAGCTCCGCATCCGGCCTGGAGCCGGCCGCCTGCGCCGCGGCGATCAGGGCTGAAGACAGAACCAGAATGCAAAGCAAACAAACATACCGCGAAACCAAGCGCAAAGTCATTCTTCATCCTTCGGCCGTCCCTGCATTGCGGTCCGGCAATAATTTGACCACTCTAACGATACTGCCGCGCTCCTATTGTGCGCCTTTGGCCGGCGGAGCGAAGACAAGGCCAAAACTCGCCGTCACCACATCCGCCGCCGACGAACGGAGAATCGGAAACCGCCAGCGTTCTCCGGTTACGCGGCCCTCCAGCTGCCAGGGACCACGCAGCTGCCACAGGCAATGCCCGGAAAAATCGGTAAGGTTGCCGCCGCCGATCATGTGCCGGTCGTTGAATTGCCTGCGCATGGAAAAATCCACTTCGCTCGCGCCGGAAAACCAGTACGTCGTCTGCGCATCCAGGGCCGTTCCCGATCTGCCTACCCAGCTGCCGATCAATTGGCCGGCGTTGCGATACCCGCTCGCATAGTGCTGGTTGAAGTAAACGGCCCCGACGCCGTCCTTGTAATTGGGAATGTTCGTGTAAGCGGCCTCGGCGCGGAGATCGACTCGAGAAAGGCGCGGCAGATGGGCAACGTAGAGTCCCGGGCTGATCGCCGATCGCGTCCAGTAAAGGAGCGGCGTCGGTTCGTCGTTCGACAGCGCATCGGTGTATAGCGTCACATTGCGCATGCCGGGAAGGCGGTACGCAAAATGAAGGCCTCCGTAGCGCTTGCCTGGGTCTACAGGCTGGTCGTTGCCGCGAAAGCTGAAAGTATGCAGCCATGTCCCAAGCGTCGCCGGCCGCCCATAGCCCGCCCACATGCAGGTGATCTCGAAGCCGGCTTCAAAGTTTGGAGAGATTTTAAGGTTGATTTGATCGCCCCAGATGAAAGGCTGCGGGTTGAGTGTCTGGGTAGCCGAACCATAGAGAGTAAGCGTGGGGATCGGGCCGCGCACGTAGTGGTGGCCGCGCAGCTGGCCCAGAAAAAAGCTGTTGTCGATCTTGCCCAGATAGGCGAAGGGCCCCGGAAGCTGCATGGGTCTGTCACGCCGGATGAGCAGGATGACCGGAGCTTCGGCGTTGTTGGACAGGATCAGTGAGGTCGATCGGCTCTGTCCCCACCACTGGCTCTGTTCTCCGAAGCTCGCCTGCCAGCCCCACAGCTTCAACGAAACCGTAGCTTCAACCGGCCGCATCCGGTCCAATGCCGAGATGCCGGGAAGCGGCTGCACAGGAAGCGCGTCCATGGCTGCAATCGCATCGAGCGCCGCCGTGTTATAGGCAAACAGAGCCCGGGCGTCCTGGAACTCTCCCCTCAGCGCCACTGCAAACGGACCATACTCCGCATGGACCTGCAGGCCGCCGATAGCGTTGAATCCCTGCCCGTAGGGCCGGCCGAAATCGTCGTCAATCGTCTGCCCGAAATGAAATGCGTCGCGAAGAGGCGGTCCGGCGATCTGCGTGGCGCGTACGTAGGCGTCTCTCAATCCTGCTGAGCGGCTGGGAAATCCGTGCAGAATCGCAAGCTCGTCGAAGAACTCCAGCGCCAGCCGGTTGACGGTTTCCTGCGCCCAGGGATCTGCTGCGTCGGAGCTGGAAGCGAGCGCCTGTTGCGCCTCCTGGACAAGCCGCGCGCACTGCAGACGCGTCCACGGGCGCATTCCCTGCATGGCGCTGGGCGTGTAGCCGAGAGCCGTCAGGCGATCGAACGCAGGATAAACCCAGCTGTCGAGCGGAACAGCGTTGGAAGCCTCGAACGACTGGCCGCTGTCATCATAGCCGGACGGCGCGGCAGCTTGAGCCGTCGCCTGTAAACAACCCGATGCTGCAAGAAAAAAGACGGCGAGAAGACTGCAGGATGTCCGCAAGATCGAGAGCTCCCGATGGCGGCCCTGCGACTGCCGATAGGATGGCCGCATTCCAGAACCGGAGAGTTCCGGCGATTCCACTCGCAAAGCGGGCCGCATTGTGCAGAGTTGTCATCTGCGCAATGCGCCGATATGCCGGAACAGGAAAGCTCGCCAGATTTCCCGGATAAGGCAATTATAACTACCGTTCGGCTCTCACGGCAGCTTTCCTGCGCATGGGCGAAGCGGGGCTTTAGTAAGCGCCCCTGCCCTTCAGGACTGCCGGCACGGTGCGCGCCAGAATCGCCACATCGAGCAATGGGCTCCACTTGCGGCAATAGGCGACATCCAGCCGGACCCGCGCCTCGTAGCTGATATCGTTGCGGCCCGATACCTGCCAGAGCCCGCTCAGTCCCGGATACATGAGCTTGTAAAAGATCGCGTAGCTTCCATAGCGCGACAGCTCCGCCTCCACGACCGGACGTGGTCCGACCAGCGACATATCGCCCTTGAGTACGTTAATCAGCTGAGGAAGCTCGTCAAGGCTGAGTTTGCGCAGGATCAGGCCCACGCGGGTAATGCGCGGGTCGTACACATGCTTCTTATCCACCCGCCGCTGCATCTGGACGTGCTCGTTTTCCTCGTACTGCATCACGTCCTGCAGATACTCCCTGGTGTACATCGAGCGGAATTTGTAGATCGTAAATTGTCTTCCGAAACGGCCGATCCGCTGCTCGCGGTAAAAGGCCGGGCCGGGCGAGCTGATCCGCACCGCAATGGCGATCACGGCGAAGAGCGGCGCCAGCAGCAGCAGCAATACGCTCGACACAGCAATGTCCACCAGCCTTTTCACAATTCTGTAGGAGACCGATGATATGGCCATCCCTGCCGCATAAGCCCCGTCCGATGAGAAAATCCTGAGCGGTTTCATCAGGACCATGGGCGATGTGCTGAGTTCCGTATGAATTCTCTCTGCTGTTTGGAACTCATCACTTACAACGCCCTTGCCATCAACCATAGACCAATCTCCATCCCGCCTTTCAGCAGGTAGAACGCTCTTCAGCACGGCGAATGCCTGACTTAGCGTTCTGTCGTTAAGAAAAAGTTAACGTTGAAAAACTTACACTCCCAACAAATTGACTCATAGCGGACTTGGCGCCCTCAAAAGGGTGCGGAGGTTCCATGAAACCGCCCGTTTTGCAAGGCACATTGGACCGAAGTACAGACAGGGGAATGAGGGTATGAACGGCGTAAGTTTTCTCGTTCTTCGAGAGTTCGCGTTCCCTGGTCCGATTCATTCGCAAGAAGAATTCCTCGTAGCGAAAATATCTGGCGCGGATAACGAACGTTTGAACGACAAAATGACAGTACTCGCGCCTCAGAATACGGGTAACCACCCCATTAGTCAAGCGAGCAGGGGGCCAGACCGTGTTATTCGCGCAAACACCAGAGGCCCGGAAAAGTTGCGCCGCAGTCGATTGCGCTGCGGAAAAGCCGCCGCCTGCATCGCCCCGCGATGCTTCGCTGGCGATATTTCCTCTGCTGGAGCCGAATATGTCAATTAAGTACATCACTAAGCACATCAAGGTCCGATAAAAGGTCCGATAATCTGCTCAGATTTTCATATTCGTCAGGCAACCCTATTGTTCTCCAGGTAATCCAACTCTCTGTTGGCGTGCAGGCTTCGCGATATCGACTGCAATCGAGGGTGCGTTACGTTCGTCATCACGCCCCGCAACATTCCGCTCGCCATCCCTGCATGAACATCGGCAGTCTCCCGCGCTTCTTCACAGAAACCGGCTCCCGGGAACTGGCCATGCACTCAAGCGAGACTCCGGAGGGCGCGCCGGCGCGCTGCGCAAAAGCTGCACAGGCCGGAGCAGCGCGCGGCAGACAGCAGGCCATTCACTGACTTTTCTTTTCCCGCTGCGCACGCCGCGCCGCGGCCCAGCCTTCCTTGGTGATCTGCCGTCCGCGGCCCACGGCCAGCGCACCCGCCGGTACGTTTTTGGTGATGCACGATCCTGCGCCGATGTAGGCGCCATCCTCCACGCTGACCGGCGCGACGAGCGTCGTGTCGCTGCCCACGAACACGCCCTTGCCGATGCGCGTCATGTGCTTGTTTACGCCGTCGTAGTTGCAGGTGATGGTTCCGGCGCCGATGTTGGTTCCTTCTCCGATCTCTGCGTCGCCCAGATAGGTCAGGTGATTGGCCTTTGCGCCTTTGCCCAGCCGCGCCTTCTTGGTTTCGACGAAGTTGCCCACGTGCGCATCCGGTCCGATCTGGGTGCCCGGCCGCAGGTGCGCAAACGGTCCGATTCGCGCTCCGTCGGCGACGGTGCTGTCGGCCAGCACGCAGGACTGCCGCACCAGCACATCGCTGCCCAGCGTGCAGTTCTCGATGACGGTATACGACCGGATGGTCGAGTTCGCGCCGATCTTCGTAGCCCCGCGCAGCTGCACAAACGGCTCGATCACCGTGTCCGCGGCAATCTCCACATCGGGCTCGATCACGCAGGTCTCCGGCCGGAAGATGGTTACCCCGGCGGCCATCAGCCGCTCCGCGTTCTTCGCGCTGAGCCGCGCGTCCAGCGCCATCATCTCGGCAATTGTGTTCGCGCCCAGAATCTCTTCGGCGTCTTCGGCCTCTACCGCAACCACGCGCTCGCCGGCCGCGCGCAGAATGCCGGCCATGTCGGTCAGGTAAAGCTCCCTGTGCGCATTGTCGGCCGTGAGCTTGTCCAGGTGATCGAGAAGCGTCGCCGTGCGGAATGCATACATCCCCGAGTTGATCTCGCGAATCTTTTCCTGCCCCGGCCGAAGCGATTTCTGCTCGACGATCGCTTCCACCTCCGGGCTGCCGGGAGACCTGCGAATCACGCGCCCATAGCCGAAGGGATTTTCCGGCACAGCCGACAGCAGCGTCATCGCCGCTTTTTGTTCGCGATGGAAGTCCCGAACCCGCGCGAGCGTTTCGGCTCGCACCAGCGGCGCGTCGCCGGAGAGCACCAGCACCGTTTCATAGCCGCCGATCGCCCCGGCCGCGCACTGGATCGCATGTCCGGTGCCGCGCTGCTCGGTCTGCTCCACGAACCGGATGCCCGCAGCAGCCACGGCCGCGCGCACCCGCTCGGCCTCGTGCCCAATTACGGCGAAGATGTTCTCCGGCGCAACCACCTTGCCGGCCGCAGCAATCACGTACGCCAGCAGAGGCTTGCCGCCAATTTCGTGCAGCACCTTGGGCCGCTTCGACTTCAGCCGCGTCCCCTTGCCCGCCGCCATGATCACCACGGCCAGGCCCCTGTTTCCGTCCTTCATTGACTCGTTCACGGTTTCTTCTCCGCCGCTCGGCTGCTGCTCGCCGGCGAGCAGCCGATCCTTCGACAAAACATCGTCAGGATAAATCAGCCAGCGCTGCGCGAAGTCCGATTCCAGGGATCCGGAGCAGCTCGGCTTGACCCTGTTCGGCCCGCTTTCGTATGCTGCCTTCGTTCGACGGCCGCCTCGCCGAGCGGCTGCGCCGCCCGATTGGTCCTGAACTCTTCGCGGCGCCATGCAGACTTTCCCCATCCAATCCGTGCAGGAAGACACATGAGCGCCACCGCCACCGTTTCTGCTTCCGCCCGCCGCCGCAACGCCCAGCCGCTTCTGGTTCGCCGCGCCGCGGTGCTCGGCGCCGGCACGATGGGCTCGCGCATTGCCGCTCACCTGGCCAATGCCGGCATCCCTTCGCTGCTGCTCGATCTCGGACCGAAGAACCCGGGCGAGAAACCGTTAGCCCAGCTCGGCCTCGAAGCCCTCGCCAGATCGAAGCCGGCGGCGTTCTTCGAGCCAGCGCGCGCCGCGCTCATCACTCCCGGCACATTCGACGGAGACCTGCCCGGAATCGCCGGCTGCGACTGGGTCATCGAAGCGGTGGCCGAAAACCTCGAAATCAAAACCGGTCTGCTCGGCCGCGCCGCTCCGCATATCGCGCCGCAGGCCGTCCTCACCACCAACACTTCCGGCCTGCCCATTCATCGCATCGCCGCAGCTCTGCCCGCAAACCTCCGCAGCCGCTTCTTCGGCGCCCATTTCTTCAATCCCCCGCGCTACATGAAGCTGCTCGAGCTGATCCCCGCGCCGGAGACGGATGCGGACCTGATCGCCCGCTTTGCCGCCTTTGCCGGACGCATCCTTGGCAAGCAGGTGGTTTACGCCAACGACACGCCCAATTTCATCGCCAACCGCATCGGCGTCAACCTCACCTTCACCGCCGCCAACCTGATGCTCGATCGCGGCTTCACCCCCGGCTTGAGCATCGAGGAGGTCGATGCCCTCACCGGCCCGGCGCTCGGCTTCCCGCGCACCGGCACTTTCCGCCTCGCCGACCTCATCGGCATCGATGTGCTCGCCCACGTCGCACGCAACTTCCCGGAAGAGTCCACGAGCGGCGGTTTTTCGCGCCTGCTCGACGAGATGCTCAGGCGCAATTGGCTCGGCGACAAAACCGGCCAGGGCTTCTATAAAAAGGTCCGGGCGGCCGACGGCAGGGAAGAACGCTTTGTCCTCGACCCGGCCACAATGGACTACCGCCCTGCGCAGAAGCCCACCCTCCCCGCGCTCGAAATGGCCAGAAACGCCGAATCGCTCGGCGCGCGCCTCAAAGTGCTGCTCGCCAACGATCCCGCGCGCGACCGGGCCGCCGCGTTTCTCTGGCCCCTGCTGGCAACCCTCTGGAACTACTCCGCCGACCGCATCGGCGAGATCGCCGCCGATGCGCCTTCGATCGACGCCGCCCTCCGCGCCGGCTTCAACTGGGAGATGGGGCCGTTCGAGCTTTGGGATCAGGCCGGCGTACCCGCCACGGTCGAGCGCATGCGCGCCCTCAATATTCCCGTCAGTCCCCGCGCCGAGCTGCTGCTGTCCGACGGCCGTTCCTCCTGGTACGAGGATGAAGGCCGCTCCTGCTTCAACCCCGTCACACGCGCTCTGGAGCCGGTCGCACGTGCCGAAGGCGAAGCGCGCCTTGCCGATTTCCGCCGTGAGGGCAAAGTCGTCCGCGCCAACTCCGGCTGCTCGCTCATCGATCTCGGCGACAACATCGCCTGCATCGAGCTGCACTCGTTCAAAAACGCCATCGGCGGCGACGTACTCGCCTTTATCAGCTCGACGCTCGATCCGGGCTCCGATGCCGTCCGCGATTTCGCCGGCTTTGTCATCTCCGGCGACCGCGACAACTTCTCCGTTGGCGCAAACCTCATGCAGCTGCTGCTGGCCGCGCAGGAGGGCGAGTGGGACGAGGTCGGCGGGATGATCCGACTGTTCCAGAAGATGACCGCCTTGATCAAATTCTGCCCGCGGCCGGTCATCGCCGCACCGTTCGGCCTCACGCTCGGCGGCGGCGCGGAGATGTGCCTGCATGCGGCGCGCCGCCAGGCTCACGCCGAAACCTACATGGGACTGGTCGAGGCGGGTGTCGGGCTCATCCCTGCCGGCGGCGGGACCAAGGAATCGCTCCTGCGGGCAATCGACGTGGCAAGCGCGCTCGCTCCGCCCGACCCAAAAGATCCGCCGTCGCGTTTTGCCCAATCGGCCGAGCTGGCAACAGCGCTGAAGAATCGGCTTGAGCTTATCGCCATGGCCAAAGTCTCCACTTCGGCCGTCGAAGCTCGCAGCCTTGGCCTGCTCACCGCCGCCGACCGCATCAGCCTCAACCGCAACCGCCTGCTGCTGGACGCCAAAGCCGAAGTCTCCGCCATTGCCCGGTCCGGCTACACTCCGCCGCAGCCCCGCTGTGCGATTCCCGCCCCTGGCACAGCCGCGCTGGGCATGATGGAAACCGGCGTGTTCCTGATGGGCGAGGCAGGCTACGCCAGCGAGCACGACCAGAAGGTCGCCCGCCGGATCGCTTACGTCCTTGCCGGCGGCCGGGTTACGCCGGGCACTCTGGTCACCGAGCAATACCTGCTCGATCTCGAACTCGAAGCCTTCCTATCCCTCTGCGGCGAGCAGAAAACCCAGGAGCGGATCGCATATACGCTCAAAACCGGCAAGCCGCTGCGCAACTGAGACCATCGAGGAAAAATGAGGCGCCCACCGGCTTTCCGCACAGCTCGTCCCGCTTCTCTGCTCGCTGTCCTGGCGCTGCTGGGCTGCGGGCGAATCTGCCGCTCTCAGGCAGCCCCCCAACAAACCGGCCCCGGCTCGACCCTGAACACCAGCGGCCAGCTCGCCCGCGCGGGCCATTCGGTTCCCTACCTTATCCGCCGCCTGCCCGTTAGCTCGTTC
>DATGLJ010000042.1:0-3764 GCA_035294185.1 Occallatibacter sp.
GGCTGGCTTTGCTGCTGCGGGTTCTGCTGCGGCTGTTGACCGAAGGCGCGATCGATCGGCGCGGCGGCGCATGCGAGAACGGCGACGGCAAGCAGGGACCCTACCGAACGGAGAGAAGCGCGATGGCACAGCTTGGACATAAGGACCTCGCGAAACAAGCATACGGGATTGCCGGCAATCGCCGCAGCCGGACAATCACCCGCGTATGGACGAGCGCGGCTCATGCAGACTCGCTCGAGCCGGGTTCGGCCAGGCGGCTCGCTGTACTCTTATAGACGTGGGAATGAGCGTTCGGGAAACCGCAATACGGCGCACGAAATCCGTTGCATTGCTTCGCGCAGCGCTCCTCTGTGCGCTCGCCGCGGGGCTTTGCGCCGGGGCCTTCGCGCAACCGCCCGGCAAGGCGGCGCAGGACAGGCAGGCCGATGCCGCCGGGCCGCCGGCAAGCGGCGCAATCTTCCCGCTGAGCCAGGTGCATCGCGGGCTGACGGGGACGGCCTGGACGGTTTTTCAGGGAACAAAGCCGGAGCCGGTACCGGTCGAGATTCTGGGCGTGCTGCGCGGCGCGCGCGGGCCGGGGCAGGACATGATTCTGGCCGAGCTGCGCGGCGCCAGGGCCGAGTACACGGGCGTAGTGGAAGGCATGAGCGGCAGCCCGGTGTACATTGGCGGAAAATTGCTGGGCTCGCTTTCCTACCGCATCGGTCAGTTCAGCAAGGACCCGATTGCAGGCATTACGCCGATCGAGCAGATGCTCCCGCTGCGCAATCTGCCCGCCGGAGCGGCGGCAATGGAGGCGAGCCGCACAGGCCTCGGCTCGCCGGATATGGATGAGAACGCGCTGAGCGCTAACCCCGCGGCCGCGACGCCGGTTGCGGGTGGCGGCATGGAGTTCAAGCCGATGGAAACGCCGCTGGTGATGAGCGGCTTTGAGCCGGAGGCGATCCGGCTGTGGCAGCAGCGCATGGCCGGCACAAGTCTTGAGACAGTAGCGGCCGGCGGCATGGGCAGCGGCAGCTCCGAGAACGGCGTAAAGATTTCGACCGCCGCAGAGGACACGCTCAGGCCGGGCTCGGCCATCAGCGCGCAACTGGTGCGCGGCGACATGGAGATCGCGGCTACATGCACTATCACCTACATCGACCCCAGGCAGTTGCTGGCCTGCGGCCATCCGATCCTGCAGGCCGGTCCTGTTTCGCTGCCGATGACCACGGCCGAAGTTGTCGCCACGCTGGCCTCGCCGCTGAACGCATTCAAGATCATCAACACGGGAGCGACCGTGGGCGCGTTCACCGAAGACCGTGAGTCGGGCATCCGCGGCGAGCTGGGCGCGCAGGCGCACATGATCCCGATGCACATTTCGATCTCCGGTCCTCAGGGGCTGCGCAGGGTAAACGTGGAAGTTCTCGATCTGCCCTCGCTGACCTCCCAGGCGGTGCTCGTGGTGCTGTATCAGGCTCTGCTCGAATCCAACGAAAGCACGGCCGAGACCAGCTACCACATTACGGGCAGCATCGATCTCGACAACTATCCGCCGTCGCCGCTCGATCTGTGGGCTTCGCCCGGCGGCCTGCTGCCGGCGCCGATGCAGGCGGCGCTGCTCGCCGGCGAGCGATTCACGAGCCTGTACGGGAATCAGGCGCGCCGGGGCGCGGTCAGGAAGATCGATCTGCACGTCGAAGAGATTCCGCGGCGGCTTGAGGTGGAGCTGGCCGGGGCGCGGCTGGTCTCCGGCGACATGGTGCACGCCGGCGATACGGTGACGGTGGAAGCCACGCTGCGGCCCTGGCAGCAGCCGGAACGCAATGTGAGAATCCCCGTCAGGCTGCCGGCACGGCTGAATGCGGGCACGCTGCGCCTGCTGGTTTCAGACGGCGCCACGCTGGACCGCACGCTGGACCAGCCGCAGCCGGCGAGCCGGCCGGCCGATCTTGAAACCGTGCTGGCGCAGGCCCGGCAGTTGCATGCAGCCGACCGCGTGTATGTGAGCCTGCTCGCGCCGGAAGCGCAGGCCAGCGTGGACGGCCGCACGCTGACCAGCCTGCCGCTCTCGATGGCCAATGCGCTCGAGCCGGTGCGCACGGCGCAGGACATCAGCCTCAACGGAGAGTCGGCGGAACTGGCCGGCGATGCCGCGGCAGGCGGCGTGCTTTCCGGCTACCAGGTTCTCACCGTGCATATCCTGCCCGGCGGCGGGTTAAACTAGAACTCGATAAACCAATCCCTTGGGGGCCGGCGCTTCTCTGCCTGCCGGTTGGTACACAATCATATCGCTACATCTTTAAGGAGCCCGGTCAGCTATGGCTCGGATTCAAGGACTTGCAGCACATGCCGCAGGAGCGGAACTTTTGCCTTTCCAATACGACCCCGGCGAACTTAAGCCGAACGAAGTGGAGATTGACATTACTCACTGCGGCATCTGCCACAGCGATCTTCATCTGATCGCCAACGACTGGGGCATCAGCCAATACCCGTTCATTCCCGGCCACGAGATCATCGGCACCGTTTCGGCCCTGGGAAGCCAGGCGCACGGGCTCGAAAAGGGCCAGCGCGTGGGGCTCGGCTGGCAGTCGGGCTCCTGCGGGGTGTGCGAGTGGTGCGTGCGCGGCATGGAGAACCTGTGCGCGCAGTCGGAAGGAACGTGCGTGCGCCGGCACGGCGGCTACGCCACCCGCGTCCGCGCCAACTCCCGGTTCGTAATTCCGATTCCCGAGCCGCTCGAGAGCGAAAACGCTGCGCCGCTGCTGTGCGGCGGCATTACCGTCTACACGCCGCTGCGCACCCACGGCGTTAACCCGGCCTCGCGCGTGGGCGTGGTGGGGATCGGCGGGCTGGGGCATCTGGCCATCCAGTTTGCGCGTGCATTCGGCGCGGAAGTCACGGCATTTTCCACCTCAGCCGGTAAAGAGGAAGAGGTTCGCGCGCTGGGCGCACATCGCTTTGTGAACAGCCTCGACTCGAAGGCGATGAAGGAGACTGCCGGCTCGCAGGATTTCATCCTGTATACGGCCAACGCCGATCAGGACTGGAGCTTCTACCTGCAGGCTCTGCGTCCGGCTGGCACGCTGTGCTTTGTCGGCGTGCCGCCGTCGCCGGTGACGTTCCAGGCGTTCCCGCTGATCTCCGGCGCGCGCTCGATCAGCGGCAGCCCGATCGGCAGCCCGGCCGGACTGCGCGAGATGCTGGACGTGGCCGCGCGGCACGGCGTACAGGCCAAAACTGAGCTGTTCCCGATGGCCAGAGCCAACGAGGCGCTCGACAAGGTGAAGAAGAACAAGGTGCGCTACCGGGCGGTGCTGGCCAACTGAGCACAACGCCGGAATAAAAGGCCCCTTCGCTCAGGCGAAGGGGCCTTTTTGTTGCCCGGCTCGCTGCCAGACCAGCGCGGCGAATCCGAAAAGTGCGGTTTCGGAAAATATTCAGAGCGTCACGCCGTCCATCCTGGCCTGGTACTCAATGATCTTCTTCAGCACATCGTAGGGAATGTTGGCGGGGATCGCGCGCCCGTTGACGACCAGCGTGGGCACCTCGGTGATGCCGAGATCGCTGGCAAGTTTCATTGAGGCTTCAACAGACGCCCTGGTCGCCGGCTCCGCCGCGCAGGCCGAGACTTTGGCAGGATCAAGACCCGCCTTCGTGGTCGCGCTGTTCAGCGTGAGCGTGGCGCCGTCGGGCGTGCTCAGGCCGTCCTGGCCTTCAAACACAGCCGCGGCGTACTGGAAAAACGCCGTGCTGCCGCCCATCTTGGTCACGCAAACGCCGTA
>DATGLJ010000043.1:0-2143 GCA_035294185.1 Occallatibacter sp.
TCGGCGACCATGTGAACTCGCGCGGCGCAGCCGACATGGGCCTCCTGCCCGATCTGCTGCCCGGCTACGTACCCGTCACCGCGCCCGGCGCATTCGCCGAGTACCACATGCCCACCGCGCCCGGTCTGGCCCTTCCGCAGATCTTCGAGGCTGCAAAGGCCGGCGATCTGGCCGCGCTGGTTATTGTGGGCGCCAATCCCATCGCACGCTGCAATATCGATCCCGGCGCGCTGCAGAATACCTTCGTCGTTGCGCTCGATCTCTTTCTTACCGAAACCACCGCGCAGGCCGACGTGGTTCTCCCCGCCGCGAGCCTCTACGAAAAAACCGGCACGGTCACCAATACCTTCGGCGACGTGCAGATGGTGCGCAAGGCCGCCGATATTCCCGGCGTCAAGCCGGACTTCGAAATCCTCGTGCGTCTGGCCGATGTCATGGGCGCCGACATCAAATCGCTTGTTCCCTTCGGCCTCCGCGGCGGCGTCACCGGCGACCTCGGCCAGTCGCGCGGCGCGCAAATGGGCGAGGCCGATCGCCATTCCGTCTGGCTCGAAGCCCACGGCCTTGAGCCCCGGCTCAGCCCCTTTGACCCGCTCGCGCTGCTGGATGAAATCGAGCGGCTCGTCCCCGGCTACAGTCTCGACCGGCTGAATCTTTTCAGCGGCAACGATGTCCGCACCGATCCCGGCGCTTCGCCAGGTTTTGTTCCTCTGGCCGCGCTCGCCAATGCCTGCATCGCCCCGGCTCACGACGGCCTTTTCACTTCCGCAACCCTGGGCCGCTACAGCAGGGGCCTGGCAGAGATCGAACGGCATCAGCTGCACGAGCATGAAGCCGCCGTGGCAGGCTGAATGCCGATTGCTAACTCCGCTAGCCTCGCTAGCACTGTTGTTTTGTGAGAACGCGCGTGACCTTACCCGAATTTGCTTTGTGGAGTCTGGCCAAAGTCATCGTCGTCACGGTGATCCTGCTCGTGGGCGTCGCCTACACCGTGCTCCTGGAGCGCAAGCTCGTGGGCCGCATCCAGAATCGCTGGGGACCGAGCCGCGTGGGCCCCTTTGGCCTGCTTCAGCCGCTGGTCGACGGCGCCAAGAACTTCCTCAAGGAAGACCTTATCCCGGCAGCCGTATACCGGCCTATCTATCTGCTCGCGCCCATCCTCTCGCTGGCCTGCGCGCTTATCTCCATTGGCGTCATTCCCTTTGGCGAGGCCGCTGCGGGCCCGCACGGCTTCGATCTGTTCGAAATCTCAAACATCAACATCGGCCTGCTGGTTATCCTCGGCATCACGTCGATGGGCGTCTACGGCATCGCGCTTGCCGGCTGGTCGTCGAACAACAAATACTCGCTGCTCGGCGGCCTGCGCTCTTCAGCCCAGCTCATCAGCTACGAGCTTGCTCTCGGCCTTTCGCTCGTCGGCGTGGTTCTGCGCTCCGGTTCCTTTAACCTGCGCACCATCGTCGATCAACAGGCGCAGCACGGCATCTCCAGCTGGAATGTCTTTGGCGGGCTGCAGTTCGTGGCCTTTTTCATCTACCTGATGGCCGCATTCGCCGAAACCAACCGCGCGCCCTTCGACCTGCCCGAAGCGGAAAGCGAGCTGACCGGCGGCTACCACACCGAGTACAGCTCCATGAAGTTCGCCATGTTCTTCATGGCCGAGTACGCCAACATGATCAACGTGGGCTGCGTGGCCACGCTGCTGTTTCTCGGCGGCTGGACGAGCCCCTTCGGCCATTTATTCGGGCCGATTCACAGCAACCTGGGCAATGCGCTGCTGTCCATCTTCTGGTTCGTCATCAAGGTTTTCTTTTTCCTCTGCCTGTACGTGTGGGTGCGCGGCACGCTGCCCCGCTTCCGCTACGATCAGCTCATGAACTTCGGATGGCGCTTCCTGATGCCGCTGGCCATCCTCAACATCATCGGAACCAGCCTCTGGCTGGCCTACCGCTGAACGACTGCCGTCGTCCGGCATGGTTCGCGCCGGGCGCGACAAATCGCGTCCGGCAGTGGCGAATCGAAGGATCGGCGTTCCGGCCTTCGATTGGCCACAAAACATCGGGTGTGTCCCTGGCCTGCGGCGGGCTTCACGCCTCTGGAGGGGGAAGCAATCGCCCTCATTTACAATCGTTTTTTGGGGATG
>DATGLJ010000044.1:0-6693 GCA_035294185.1 Occallatibacter sp.
CAAGCCGCGCACGCGCTGACTTATGATGCCAGTATGAATCTCGACGCGATGCAGGCCGCCCTGCGCGAGGCAGGCCTGGACGGCTGGCTTTTTTACGACCACCACCACCGCGATCCCATCGCCGGCCGCATCCTGGGGCTCGACGCAAACGTCCTCGTCAGCCGCCGCTGGTACTACTTCGTGCCGGCCGCGGGCGAGCCGCGCCGGCTGGTCCACCGCATCGAGCAGGGGCGGCTGGACGCACTGCCCGGCAGCAAGGCCGTGTATTCAAGCTGGCAGGAGCTGCGCTCCGGCATCGGGAAAATGCTCGAGGGCGCGCGCCGCCTGGCCATGCAGTACTCGCCGAACAACGACATCATGTATGTCTCGATGGTCGATGCGGGCACGGTGGAATTTCTCCGTTCGCTGGGCAAGGAGATCGTCAGCTCGGCCGACCTGGTAAGCCAGTTCGAGGCCGTGCTGAGCGAAGAACAGCGCGAGAGCCATCAGATCGCGCAGCGCGCCATCGACGCCATCCTTGCCGAGGGCTGGAAAGAAATCGGCCGCCGCGCGAGGCCGGCCGGATCGAAACATGGCGGGACGACCGAATATGAAATCGCCCAATGGCTGAGAGAGGCCCTGCGGCGCGAGGGGCTCGTCTGGGAAGTCGGGCCCAGCGTAAGCGCCAACGCCAACAGCTCCGATTCGCACTACGAGCCGACGGCCGAACGCTCGTCGCCCATCCGCAACGGAGATTTCGTGCTCATCGACATCTGGGGCCGCATCGACAAACCGGGGACGGTCTTCTACGACATTACCTGGACCGGCGTCGTAGGCCGGGAGCCCACCGCGCGCGAGCAGCAGATCTTCGAGACCGTGCGCGCAGCGCGCGATGCCGCCATCGCCGCAATTGAGAGCGCGTTTGCCGCCAATCGCGAGATTCGCGGCTTCGAAGCCGACGATGCCGCACGCGCGGTGATCCGCAACGCCGGCTTCGGCGATTTTTTTACGCATCGCACCGGCCACAATATCGCGCATGAGCTGCACGGCTCGGGCGCAAACCTCGATAACCTCGAGGCGCATGACCAGCGCCGCATCCTGCCGTACACGTGCTTCTCGGTTGAGCCGGGAATTTATCTTCCCGAGTTCGGCATCCGCAGCGAAGTGAACATGATGACCGCGCCCGGACGCGCCTGGGTGACAGGCAGGATTCAGCGGGAGCTGGTGCGGATTTAATTCCGGATGCCGGGCAGCGAACGCCCGGCATCCACTCGCAGGGATGAGGGAATCTCAGGCAGCTATTTTGCGAACAGCCTGAGATCGATGCTGGCCGCCATAGCGCGATAGCCCTCGTCGCTGGGATGGAGATGATCGCCGGAGTCGCACTGCGCGGCAAAACGATTCGGGTTCTGCGGGTCGCGCGTAGCCTTGTCGAAATCGGCCACCCCGTCGAAGACTCCGCTCGTGCGGATCCACTCGTTCACCTGTTCGCGCACCTGTTCGCCCTTTTCGGAGTAGTAGCCCGCGCCGCCGTAGGGCGTAAGCGTCGCGCCGATCGCCCTGATGCCGTGCTCGTGCGCAGTTTCGGCAATCTGGCGCAGGCCGGCCTCGAGCTGTGCGGCTGTGACATCGTCTTCTGGCGCCGAAAGGTGCGCCAGCCGTCCGATGTCGTTGATGCTCTCAAGCACGATCACGTAACGCACCCCGTTCTGCGCCAGCACGTCGCGATCGAGACGGGCAAGGGCGTTCGGTCCGAACACGTCGTTGAGCACGCGATTGCCGCCGATGCCCTCGTCGAGCACGGACACGGTCTTCAGCTTCGGGTCCTGCTGCAGGCGCTGAGCCAGAAAATCCGGCCAGCGGCGGTTGGCGTTGCGCGTGGAGTGTGCTCCGTCGGTGATCGAATCGCCCAGCGCGACGATGGCCCGCGAATCCTCCGCGGCCGGCACGTCGACGCCGTCGAGGAAATACCATGAGCCCAGGACCGTTGGCTCTGCGGCTCCCTGCGCCAGATCGACCGACGACGCAACGTCGCCGGCGACAACGAAGTTGTCCTGGTCGGCGAAGTCGTGGAAGGTCTCGCCGCGCATAATCTGCGAGGGGATGTAGAAGCTCACGGCGACGTCGGAAAACGGCGCAACGGCCAGATCGACGGGGTCCGAATACATGACGGCGCCGGGAGGAATCCGCACCGTCGACGAGCCGGCGAAGGTGATGGGACGATCGCTGCCCGGCTGAATCTTCGCCCCGCCGGCGCTCAGCGCAGCATGCGCATCGGCAATCGTCAATGGATCGGAGCCGAACTCATTCGTGAAGCGGATGCGGATCTGCGGGCCGCCCACGGAAAGGTGCACGATCTCGCGCAGCGTGGTTCCGCAGAAAGGCCGTGCGCGAAAGCCGCCGTCGGCAAGCATGGGCGACGCAGCCCAGGCCCCGATCCATTGCGGCCGGGGAGCCGGCTGGGCGCGGCCGACGCCGAAGGCCGGGACGAAGAACATAAACAAGCCGAGAAGTGCGGACTGGCGTGAAGACATCGCCTGGACTACCTCCAAAGCCGGAAAATGAACTCCCAACCTTATATCAGGTTCTGCCCGGAGTGCACCTCTGCGGCGCAGGCAGGGTCCATGCGCTATAGTCAAAAAAGAATGGCAACCACGCCCAACAAGGCCGCCGCAGACAAGGTCGCAAATCAGAATGTTGCCCAGGGGTTTGTCTATCTGCCGCTGATCGCCGGGTGGCTGGCGCCCGGAGCCGGGCATTTCCTTATCGGCAAATGGATTCGCGGGCTGCTGATCGCCTCTTCGGTCGTATGCATGTTTGCGCTCGGACTGGCCATGCACGGCAAGCTTTACGCCGGCGCGCAGGATATTCTCGATCTGCTCGGACTGGCCGGCGACCTGGGCAATGGCCTGATGTATTTCGTGGGCCGGACGCTGGGGCTGGGGGCTGCGCCGGTGCAGGTGACCACGGCCGACTACGGCACCAAGTTCATCGTTGTCGCGGGCCTGTTGAACGTGATTGCCGCCGTCGATGCGCACAATCTGCGAACCGGGAGGAAAGCGTCCTAGTGTTCCGTCCCTCGCATTTTCTGGCGGTCCTGTTGTTCGCGCTGTTTGCGTCCACGGTCTTCGGCATCACCCAGCGCGAAACGCCGCGTCGGATGTTCTACTACGGCGCTTATTGCTTCGCGCTGTTTGTAGGCTCGGTCATCGTGCTGAGCTGGGTCATGTATTTCATCGCGCCGTAGGCCGGATGCACTCTCCATTGCGCCTGCGCTCCCAGACGGATGCATCAAAGGCATGCAGGCAGGCGTAGCCCTCCTGCCGGTAGAGTTCGATGGCGTGAGCGTTGGCCTCGGTTACGGTGAGCGAAATCTCCGTTGCGCCCTGGCGCATGAAGCCGAAAGCGGCAATCGAGAGCAGCAGCCGCGCCAGGCCCTGGCGGCGGTAAGCGGGATGAACGCAAAGCTGCGTAATATGCCCGCTCTGCGGGCTCACGCGCGAACCCAGGATGAGCGCAACCGGCTCGCGCCGGGTGCGGTCCACGACGACGTGCGAAACAGGCGCCGAGAACGTTCCGCAGCCGGCATACCGCACGATATTGTTCAGAAAGCGCGTCGATCCGTGCATGGTGCGGTATTGATCGTTGATCATGCTGTCGGGATGGCCTCGATACGCCTCGCAGATGAGCCGCGCGGCGGGCGCCAGGTCTTCTTCGCTCCAGGCGCGGAGTTCCAGTCCAGCAGGCAGATTTGCCTGCGGCTGCGTCCAATGGCCGCGCAGCGCCTGAACCATATAGAGCCGGCGGAAGACCTCAAACCCCCACTCGCGGAAGATTGCCGCGTGGGAGCCGGACGGGTGCAGCAGGAGCTGCGACTCGATGCGCTCCACCTGCGGCGAATTGACCAGCAGCTCGAGCAGGTGCCGGAGCAGCGTATTTTCGACAGCGCGCGCCGGACCGGGGCCTTCAGGCGCGCCGATCTCTGCGCCGGGCGCCGGCAGCGCAAACACCTCGCCGATCACCGCTTTGGTCTCCTCGTAAACGCTGAAGACGTAGCCGACGGGCTGGTCGGCCTCGAGTGCGGCATAGCCGGGCAGCATGTGGCTGTCGAGGTACTGCATCAGCAGCCTTGCCGATGCGCGGTAATCCCAGTGCAGGCGCTGCCGCCACAGTTCTCCCTCGGCCTCCAGCACGTGGCGCAGCTTGTGCGAGGCAAAGTGCCGCAGGTCGAGGATTTCGATGGTTGTGCCGGTTGCCATGCTTCTCTGTCCGGTTAGACGCAGTTGCTCGCCCATGAGCCAAAACGGATGCGATGCGCCCCGCAAAGCCATGCGGCAACTTTGCCATGACCGCGGACCCTGCGCAAGCCCGATTCGCGTCAAACCCGCAGCGTGCGATTGGCTGCGCGAGTACGCTCCTCAGCGCTTCCCGACAAGGTACACTTCCAGCCCCTGCTCGGGCCAGCCGAAGAGTTCTTCATAACGGCGGCCTTCGAGATACTCTTCGAGCGCAGCCTGGGTATGCAGGTCTGCGCCGTGGCGTCCGGTGACGCGCACCACCAGCAGGTGCTGTTCGTCGGGCACGCCGCTTTCCTCGTAATTCACCACCTCGCGATTGCGATAGAAGGAGAGGCCGTACTCGATATCGCGGCGCACCCGGAAGACGGCGACCGTGCAGTCTGGCGGCGCAATGGAAGCGAGCCGTTGGGCCAGCGGCCGCGCTGAGTAGGTCCGGTCGAGCAGATAGATGACGCGCTTGGTCGAAGCGATGGCGGGAATGCCGAAGAACGGACCGACCCCATAGAGAAACAACATCAGTATGACCAGCACCGAGCAGGTAACCAGGCGGAGCCGGTGGATTCCGAATGCATTGACGACGATCAGGATCAGCAGAGCGGCTCCCAGGGCAGCCACGCCGGAGGCGGCGATCACCGGCCCCGGCGGCATGGCTTCGCCGTGGGCAATGAACCATGGCAGCAGCAGCGCAGCCAGCGTCATGATCCCGCACACGAGCGAATGGCCAAAAAGAATCCAGGAATTAAGGCCGCCGGAACCGGCTGCAGTCAGATTGGCCGGATTTTGATGCGGTGAATTCGCATCCGGCAGACCCTGCCGGCGGCGGAAAAGAAAATCGCCGGTAAGAATCGTAATAGGCGGAATGGAAGGCAGGATGTAGCCCGGCAGCTTTGATTGCGAAAAACTGAAGAAGATGATCGGAATCAGAGCCCAGAGAACCAGAAACTCAGGGAAAGCGTCGCCTGGGCGGCTGACCGGGACTGGCTTGCCGGCCCTGGAATGGCGCAGACGCCACTCGGCCACCGAAGTCTGAATGCCGTCCAACAGCGCGCGCATCGCAACCACAGACCACGGCATCACCGCCAGCACGACGACAGCAAGGTAATACCAGAAAGGCTGCTCGTGCCGGTAGCGGTCGGTAGCAAAACGCTCCAGATTATGCTCGAGGAAAAACTCGCGGAAGAAGGTTGGGTTCTGGTGCTGTACGGCGATGAACCACGGCAGCACCATCGCGAAGTAGAGCACGATGCCCGGCCACCACAGCGTGCGGCGAACGATCTGCCACTCCTTGCGCAGCAGGGCAAAGGCGGCAATGATGAGGAAAGCCAGAAACGGCGCCACCGGCCCCTTGGCAAGCGTCGCCAGGCCGGTGAAAAAGTAGATATCGTAGAGCCAGAATTTGGAATTGGTCTCGTACCAGGCATACCAGCCGAGCAACCCGATGCAGAGCGGCGCGGCCATCTGCATATCGGTCGAGGCGCCGCGCGAAAAGCCAATGATGCCGGCGCAGGCCACCGTGATCAGCGCCGCATCCAGATGGCCGCCCGGCCGGAACCGGCGCATGTGCAGGTAGATGAGGCAGACCATGACGAAGGCGAAGGTGGTCGAGGGCAGCCGCGCGCTCCAGTCATGCACGCCAAAGTCCTGAAACAGAAACATGGCCCGCCAGTAGTAGAGCGCCGGCTTTTCCAGCCAGGGGCGGCCATAGAGGTAGGGCGTAACGCAGGCGCTTAACTTGCCCTTCAGCGTATGGGCGGAGTCGAAGCGCACCAGCATTTCGTGGGCGATCTGGGCGTAGCGCGGCTCGTCGGCGCCTACCAGCCCCATGCCGTCGCCGCCGAAGATCGGCACAACGCCATACAGCAAAAAAAATACCGTAAACGCCAGAAAGACCACCGCTTCGCGGGTGGTTGCCCAGGCAAGAAAACTTCTGCCGCGGCTTTGCAGAGTATTCTCCTGCGGCAGATCCGGGGTCACAGGCGATTCCCCTTCAGATCCCATTTTCAGCAGCTCTCCAACAACACAGGCCGGCCTGCGGGCAGCAAGGCAGGCAGACCGCAAAAAACGAAGCAGGTAGTATTCCGGAGACTCGGAAAACGCCCGGTCTTCCCGGAAGAGTCACTTCTCCGTGTGCAATCAGGCTCAAGGCTATCAGATCGGCGAGGGCTAATCCCAAAAGAAAAGAGAGAGGACGGGCTGCGGCGTCACGGGCGGGGGGCCTCGCTGTCCGGCGTGGCCGGATCGCTCGCCGGCGGCTTTTGCCGCTCGGCCCGGCGTGCGGACTTGCCGGCCCGCTGCAGCAGTTCTTCGATTCTTGCCTGGAAGCGCCCGGAGCGGTCGGCCAGAAAACTGAGATCGGGAATATGACGCACACCCATCCGCTCCTTCAGCTCGTAGCGGATGTAGCCTTTGGCGGACT
>DATGLJ010000045.1:0-12525 GCA_035294185.1 Occallatibacter sp.
CGATGCGATCCGGACTGATGCGAAAGCGCGCGCCTCTGAGCCGGCTGACGCCGCGGACACGGATGGTTGCAGTGCCCGCGCCTTCGATCTGCGCACCCATCGCGGTCAGCAGTTCCGCCAGGTCGCAGACCTCGGGCTCGCGCGCGCAGTTTTCCATCAGCGTTTCGCCCTCGGCCAGCGCGGCGGCCATGAGCAGGTCTTCGGTTCCGGTAACCGTGATCCGATCGAAGACAATGTGCGCGCCGCGCAGCCGGCCGATGCGAGGATCGACGCGCGCCTCAAGATAGCCATGCTCCTGCGTGATGACGGCGCCCATTTTTTCCAGACCCCTTATGTGCAGGTCGATGGGCCGCCCGCCAATCGCGCAGCCGCCGGGCATGGCCACGCGCGCCATGCCGGTGCGCGCCACCAGAGGGCCGAGCACGAGCGAGCTTGCGCGCATGGTTCGCACAATTTCGTAGCGCGCCACCGGATCGCAGAGCGTGCGGCAACTGATCGTCGTTGTGTGCGGCGCGTTCTGCTCGGGCCGGTCGGCTCCGGAGCTGCTGACTTCGGCGCCCATGGACTCAAGCAGACGGCGCTCTGTCTCGATGTCGCGGACCCGAGGAAGATTTTCAAGCGTGACTTCTTCGTCGGTGAGGATAGCGGCAGCCATGCAGGGCAGCGCGGAGTTTTTTGCGCCGGAGATGTGCACCGTGCCTGCCAGCGGATTGCCGCCCCGGATGACGAACTTGTCCATAAAGACCCGCCTGCCTCGCCTCCAGTGTAAATGCAGCACGCGCGTCGAAACGCGGCTGCGAGCGGGCAAAAGCCGCTCTTTCCCGCTCGCGCAGATCCCCATTGCAAAAACGGGAACAGGCGATCGACTGCGGACAAAATGCGCGCATCCGAAGCGCAGCCCGGCCGTATCGCGGTCTTCGACCTTTTCAGCGAAAGCCGCGCCGCGGACGGCAACCTGTCCGTGGGGCGCCCGGAATTGCGCGGAAGGGCCCGGGCGCGGAGATTTGCCCGGGCTGCCGGAGGAGATCTACTTCACCCAGACCTTGGGCTCAACCGAAAGTCCCGGGCGGAGCTGGTGGTAGGGGTCTTCTTTGGCGAGATTGGTGAAATCCAGCCGCACGGGAACGCGCTGCACCACCTTGACGTAGTTGCCCGTGGCGTTCTCGGGCGGGAACAGCGAGAGCACGGAGCCGGTTGCGCCGCCGATCTGAGTCACTGTGGCGGAATAGTCCTTGCCGGTTGCATCCACATGCACCTGCACGCGCTGGCCCTTGCGCATATTGCGCAGCTGCGTCTCCTTGAAATTGGCCGTTACCCAGATGTCCTGGAGCGAAACCAGGGTAAGCAGGTTCTGCCCGACAGAAACATTCTGGCCGACTTCGACGCTTTTGCGCGTAATAATGCCGTCTTCCGGCGCGACGATTCTGGTGTAGCTGAGGTTGAGCATGGCCTGATCGAGCTGGGCCTGCGCCTCTTGCACCTGCGCCTCGGCCTGCTGGGCGCGGGCGTTCTGCAGCGCAACCTGCTGCGGACCGGTCTGCGCGTACCGCTGCTGGGCCTGGGCCTGAGCGACGCGCTCGCGGGCCACGCGGACGCCATCCTCGGCGGCCCGCTGATTGGCCTGAGCGTCGGCCAGAGCCGCCTGGCTGGCGCGCGCCGCCGCCACGGCGGCATCGTATTGCTGTTTGCTGATCACGTCCTTCTGGACAAGCGGCGTGTAGCGAGCCAGGTCCGACTGCGCTTTATCGTTGTTGGCCTCGGCCTGGGCAACGGCGGCGCGCGCAGACTCGAGCTGCTGCTCGGCCTGGGCGACGCCTGCGCGCGCGCTGGCAAGATCGGCCTCAGCCGAACGCAGGTTGCTGCCCGTATTCACGCTGATAATGGGCACGTTCACTCTGGCCGCTGCTGCTGCTGCCTTGGCGCTGGCCAGCATGGCCTGTGCGTTCTCCACGGCAACCTGAAAATCGCGCGGGTCGAGATCGACGATAGGGTCGCCGCGGTGCACCGCCTGGTTTTCGTCAACATAGACCTTGATAACGTGCCCGGCGATGCGCGAGCTGACCTGGATAAGGTGCCCGTTGATCTGCGCATCGTCGGTGTCCTCGTAGTAGGTTGAGTGCCACCAGATGCCCAGAGCGATCAGCACCACGGCCGCTACCGCCACAACCAGAATGCCTCGCCGGCGCCCTGGCGGCCGCGTTGCTTCGGTCTCCTGCGGCTCCTGAACTCGCTCCTGGATCCGCTCACGGACCGGTTCGTTGAGCCTTTCCTGTACCGGCGCTGGATTCGTGTCCGCCACTTTACTTTCCTCCTATCGCAAAGCCCGCAATGCTGTCTTTGCCCCTGCTTGGTACGCACCCTTGCGCGACGGGCGCGTTCACGGGTTCTGTCCCAGATACTTGCGATAATCCTGAGCCGCTCCCAGCGCGCGGGCAAGGCTCAGCTTGGCCACGTTATCGCGGTAAAGGCTGGCAACGTACTGATCGTCGGCCTGGGCGACGGACTGCTGCGCCTGGCTGACGGCAAGATTGTCGCTGACACCGTTCACATAGCGCTCCTGCGCTTCCCTGAGCGCTTCCCTGGCCAGATCCATACTCGATCGGGCGACCTCCACCTGCTTCTGCGCCGCCTCTATATCGAGTAATGCGTCGCGGACATCGGCTTCGATTTGAGCCCGCTTGTCGCTTAACTGCGCCCGGGCGGAATCGAGCTGAGCCTGCGCCTGCTCGGCCTCTCCGCGCAGGCCGTATTCCCTGAAGACCGGCATGCTCAGGGATGCGGTTGCGTCCACGGTGCCATGAGAATGGCCGAGCGTGGTGCCGATGACGCCGTAATCCGTGGCGATGCCGACTGCCGGCAGCCGCGCCGCGGCGGCCGCCTTGCGTTGCTCCTGGGCCGCGGCCGTCTGCTCCACCATGGCGGCCAGGTCCTTGCGGTTATCCTGCGCCTGCTTCAGAAGATCGTCCAGATCGATCTGATCGAAGACGGCGTACGGGGCCTGCTCGGTGAGAGTGAAGGGCTGCGCAACAGGCAGGCCGATGGTCCGCGCCAGCGCCAGCTTGTCCTTCTCCAGGGAATTGCGCGCAGCGATGAGCTGCTGCTGGAGCGATTGGTAATCGACGCGCGCGCGCAGCTCGTCGAGCAGCGGCGCAGTTCCCGCCTGGTGTCTGGCGACGGCCTGATCGAGCGAAACTTTGGCCGTGGCCACCTGCGCTTCGGAGCTGGCCACGCGCCCCTGGTCGGCTAAAACCAGCAGATAGGCATTGCCAACGGTAAGGACCACCATGTCGCGAGCATCCTGCGCTGACAATTGCGCTGAGTTAAAGTTGTGGCGCGCAGCCAGGTAATTGTGCAGCGAGGAAAGATCGACAACCGACCAGCTAAGATAGGCGCGGAGATCCGTGTAGCCGAAGGGACCGATCACCTCGGGAAATCCCGGAAGGCGAAGCCCCTCGGCCGCCAGATTGACCTGCTGCACGGCCTCTTTGGCAGCGAAATCGATCCCAGGCAGCAGCGACTGCAGCTCGCTGAGCCGCTGCGCGCGCGCCGACGCCGATTGCGTGCCGCTGAGAAGGAGGCCCAGGTTGGCCTGCAAACCGCGCTGGATGGCGTCGTCAAGCGAGAGGCCGATGCTTTGCCCCGCAGGCACGCTCTGCGGCACCGACCCCTGGAACGAACCGGGGGTGGGGCCGACGGGGACCGGAGTTGGCAGGCCGGGCGCGCCAGGCTGGCCAACGACGGCCGGCGACGATGCGCCTGACGCCGCCGGACCCGATGACGCTCCGGAGGTTGCGCCGGTTGGCTGACTCGACTGGCTCGACGGAAAACCCTGCGCCGGGGCCAGAATCCCTGCCATCGACGCCAGCAGGCCGGCAAAGACCAGGCCGGCCACAGAGGGTCGAGTCATATTCATCGAATTGCGCTCATCGATTCTGTTCTTCTTGGATTGTTTGGACAAGGTCAACCTTGCTCGAATCGGGGCTTGTTCGACTCGCAGACGAACCGCCGGAAAAAATTGCTGTACTTCAATGGATGCACGGAGGTTTCGCCGCGGTTCTCAAATTTCAAGTGTAGCGGATGGTTATTGCCCAAAAGCATGCCCGCCGCCGTCTATGGGGCCGTTCAGCGCCCGCAGGACCGGCCGGCTGAACGCCGGGCCGAAAGCACGGCGCGCCGAGGCGGATTTTCGCCGTCCGGCCCCTGGTCCGCGGCGTGCGGCAGTGCCGCCCAAGGCTGTAGACTGCCAACACAGCGAACGGACGCTCCGCAATGGCAACGACCCGGAACAGAACCCGGAACAGGGTCAAGCTCTTCAACGGCCGCGACCACTCGTGGATCGAGTTCAACCGGCGCGTACTCGAAGAAGCCGAGGATTCGACCAATCCCCTGCTGGAGCGGGTCAAGTTCCTTGCCATCACCGCCTCCAACCTGGACGAATATGTCGAGGTGCGGCAGGCCGCGCTGATGCAGCGCATCGAGGATGGCTTTCGCGAGCCGGGCTACGACGGGCTGCGCCCCGATGAGTCGCTGGCCCAGCTCACTGCCGACATCCACGACTTTGTATCGGCGCAGTATCGCTGCTGGAATCAGCTCCTGCTGCCGGCCATGCGCCGGGAAGGCATACGCCTGCTCGACTGGGATGAGATGAGCAGCGAGGCGCGGAGCTTTGCACGGGACTATTTCCAGCGCGAAGTCGATCCGCTGCTGACGCCGATTTCGATCGATCCCGCCCATCCGTTTCCGCGCGTGCTGAACAAGGCTCTTTGCCTGGCGCTGCTGCTGCGCCCCAAGCGGCGCAGCTCGGGACCGCAGGTGCTTGGGGTCGTAACGGTGCCGCGCGCGCTGCCCCGGTTTGTGCGGCTGCCCGCCGAACACGGCCAATGGGATTACATGCTGCTGCAGCAGCTGATCGCGCAACATCTGGCCGGCATGTACCGCGGCTACGAAGTGCTGGCGCACGCCTCGTTTCGCGTGACGCGCAACTCGAACCTCTATTTCGAAGAGGAAGAGGCGCGTTCGCTGCTTGAAACCATCCGCGTCGAGCTGCACAACCGGCGCAAGGGCGACGCCGTGCGGCTGGAAATCGATGCCGACGCCGATCCGGAGATTCTCGAGCGGCTGCGCGTAAATTTCGAACTCGAAGACAGCCAGGTGTGCCGCAGCGAGGGCCCGGTGAATCTGTCGCGCCTCATGTTTTTTTACGAAGATGTGCCCCGGCCCGATCTTAAGTTCCAGCCCTTCACGGCCAGGCCTCTGATCCTGAGCCGCAAGTCGACCGGCATCTTCGACGAGCTGCGGCACCGCGATATTCTTCTGCACCATCCCTACGATTCCTACGACGCGGTGGTGGATTTCGTGCAGCAGGGCGCGCAGGACCCGGCAGTGGTCACGCTGAAGCAGACACTCTACCGCACCAGCCAGGACTCGCCGATGTTCCGCGCGCTGACTGAGGCCGGTGCAACCAAGGAAGCCACGGTGGTCGTCGAGCTGATGGCCCGTTTCGACGAGGCTTCGAATATCCGCTGGGCGCGCAGCATGGAAGACGCCGGCGTGCAGGTCTTCCACGGCGTGGTGGGACTGAAGACGCACTGCAAGCTGGCCATGCTGGTGCGGCGCGATGAAGACGGCGTCACGCGGCGCTACTGCCACCTGGGCACCGGCAACTACAACCCGGTGACGGCGCGCTTCTACACCGACCTGAGCCTGCTGACCAGCGACCCCCAGATTACCGAGCGCGTGCACATGGTTTTCAACTACCTGACGGCCCACGCCGAGCTGGACGATTACAGCCCGCTGCTGGTGGCCCCGCTGACCATGGCGGAGAATTTCCTTAGGCTCATTCGCCGCGAGCAGGAGCATGCGCGTGCGGGCCGGCCGGCGCGCATCGTCGCCAAAATGAATGCGCTGCTCGAGCCTTCCGTGATCGAGGCGCTCTATCAGGCTTCGCAGGCGGGCGTGGAAATCGATCTGATCGTGCGCGGACTGTCGATACTGCGGCCCGGCGTGAAGGGATTGTCGGAACGCATCCGCGTGCGATCGATCGTAGGGCGCTTCCTCGAACACTCCCGCATCTTTTATTTCTCGAACGGCGGCAAAGACGAGTTCTATCTCGGCTCCGCGGACTGGATGCCGCGCAACCTGTTCGAACGCTGCGAGGTGGTTTTTCCGGTGCGCGATGCGGCGGCGATAGCCCGGATTCGCGACGAAATCCTGCCGGCGTACCTGGCCGACACCGTGAAGGCGCGGCTGCAGCAGCCCGACGGCAGCTATGTAAGGGCAAGCAAAGTGATGAAGGATGCGCCTGTATTTTCCAGCCAGGAATTTCTGATCCAGCTTGCCGAGGGCAAGGTGGATCTGGACGCCATCCCCCGGCAGCCTAAGCCGCCGGCGCGGACGCGCCGGATGCCGGAAAAAGCCAGCGCGGCAGATTGAGAGCGCTGCGGATCGCGGCAGGGCCGGCAGCGCAGCGCCGTTATCCTCCGCCATCGATCCGGACCGCAGCCGGCCGGCGCGGATTCTGCACAGGCCTCGCGGCCGGCGGTCCGCCGGCTGCTGCAATTCTGAGCCCCGCAACATAGACAAAGCATCGAAAGAGACAGAGGCGTCCGCACAGTGCCCGATAAAAGATTTCAGGAACGCTTCCGCGCATTCATCGATTTCCTGATTCTGTTCAGCGGAATTTCCACGGCCCGCAACCTGGCGCGCACGCAGGGCCGCCGGCTGCTTACCCGCGGCATTTTCCTGTTCCGCTCCCGCTGAGCAATGCTTCGCTTCCCGTTTCTTGTTCCCTTGTTCCCTGCTCTTCTATCATTGACTTATGCCGATCACCCGCCAGCAGGCGCTCGACTACTTTCGTTCTCCTGATCTCATCGGGCTTGGCTTTGAAGCCGATGCGGTTCGCCGCCGTCTGCATCCGGAGGGCGTGGTCACCTACATCATCGACCGCAATATCAACTACACCAACTTCTGCACCGAGTACTGCACCTTCTGCGCCTTTTACCGCCCGCTCAAGGGGCCGAAGGCCAGCGAAGGCTACATCCTCGACTTCGAGACGATTTACGAAAAGATCGCCGAGACCGTGGAAATGGGCGGCACCGGAGTGCTGATGCAGGGCGGCATCCATCCCGATCTCAAGATCGACTGGTTCGAGCGGCTGTTCCGCGGCATCAAGCAGCGTTTTCCGCAAATCTGGCTGCACTGCCTGTCGGCCTCCGAGGTGCTGGCCATCGCCGAATATTCGAATCTATCGCTGCGCGATACCATTGCGCGGCTGCGCGACGCCGGCCTGGATTCCATTCCCGGCGGCGGCGCGGAGATTCTCGACGACGAAGTGCGCTTCCGCATTGCCCGGCTCAAGTGCCGCACCGAGGATTGGGTGAACGTACATCGCACCGCTCACCAGCTCGGCATGCGCACCACGGCAACCATGATGTTCGGCGTGGGCGAGACCTTCGACCAGCGCATTAACCATTTCGAGACCGTCCGCCGTCTGCAGGAAGAGACCGGAGGATTCACGGCCTTTATCCCCTGGAGCTTCCAGCCTAAGCACACCGCGCTCGGCGGCCGCGGCTGGGACGAGGCGACCTCGGTCGAATACCTCAAGGTGCTGGCTATCTCGCGCCTCTATCTCGATAACATCGAGAACGTGCAGGCAAGCTGGGTAACGCAGGGCCTCAAGGTGCTCGAGCTTGGCCTGCACTTCGGCGGCAACGATGTGGGCAGTGTGATGCTCGAAGAAAACGTCGTCCGCGCCGCCGGTACTTCGAACTGCACAACGGAAGAAGAACTGCGCCGCATCATCCGCGACGCAGGATTCAAGCCCGTGCAGCGGGATACGCTCTACCGGACGATGTTTTTGAACTAAGGCATTTTTCGGAGCCGGCGCAGACTGCAATCCAGGCGCTTTTCCTCGAGAAAGGTCCGTCGTTCCCGGCTTCCGCAAAAGGCCATGGCATATTGCATCGATAACTGGTCGAGCAGCCGGCTGCATAGAAACCGGCTTATCGCCGGATTCCATGCCTGCCGCTGCGGATCAAAGCCGGAACACAAAACACGGCGCACAGAAATGCGGAACATGCTCCAGGATGACGTGCGTCAGTTATATCGTGATGCATGGGGAAGTATTCTGTCGCGGTACGAGCTAACAAGCTGCGCGTATTTTCTTTCGTCGGTTCACGTTTTTTCTAAATCCGAACAACTACCAACCTGCGTATATATACATTGAGTGTGGCTTAACCAGCTGCAGCAGTTCTTTTCACGCTTGCGTATGAAAAAACACAAGCTGGGTAATCTCCCCGTGTTACTTTTGTCATTCACCTCTGAAGATACTGGCTGTTGATTCATTCAGAGAATTCTTACCCCCGGTAATGCCCTCTTCGAGGGATAGAAAACAACGCAATTATCGCTTACTGTTCCTTTACACCCTTTAATTCAGATTCCGCGATCTCTATCGCCGGGACAATCTGGGATGTGCGATTGAGACAGGAATACATGATCTTCGCCCTGGCGCTAACACTGGCCGCAATTCCGCGCCCTGCACATGCGGCTCTTCTGCAGGGCGTGCAGCAGCTGAGCTGCCCGGCGGCAAACGGAACCCCGGAGGATCCATCCTATCCGGTGCGTAAAGCGGCATTCGCAGCGCTCACGGCCAATAATGCGGCAGAGGCTCAGCGGCTGTTCCGCTGCGCGGCAACAGAAAATGCCAACGACCGCGTTGCGCTGGCGCAACTGGCCTACCTGGACATTCGCGCAGGAGATAAGCCTGCGGCAATCCAGGATATTGAGCGACTGCGAGCGCTCAATGCAATTACCCCGGAGCTGGAGCTGCAGATCGGCTACCTCTACTATGCGCAGCGGCGGCTGGAGCCGGCGCGGCTGGCTTTCGAGCGAGCCCTCAAGTACGACGACCCGGCTATCAAGACAAAGGCGCAAAGCGCGCTGGCCGTCATTGAGGCAGAGGCGCCGCGGCGATGGACGAGTCTGTACCTCGACACGCAGTATATGGAGCGCTTTCACGACCAAATTCTGGACGGGGATGCGCGGGCCTACCAGCGGCTGGGACCGGAATGGCCGGTATCCTTTTACGCGCACACGCGCCTGCTCCGGGATACGGCGTCGCACGCCGGGGCTCTGCCGCAGATCTTCTCCGACAATGCGGCCTTATTTGGCGGAGGCCTGTTCCTGCAGTCGCTCAGAGCGCATTGGTACGTGAACGCTGAGGGCAACGAAGCTTATTTGTTCAAGGAAAATACCCGCGGAAAAACCGACTGGGTTCCGGACTGGCGCGCCTGGGGCGGATACTTCCGTTCCTGGCCGGAGAAACCGGAGCGCCTGGGATTTGAAGCAAACGGGAGCATAGGTTTTTACTCGCGCTACCAGCATGACACGATCTCTTACCTCCAGCCGCGCGAAGTGGCGGGCCTGTTCCATCTGGGCAGCTTCGCATTTACCGGCTTCGCACAGGAAAACTTCTCCCTTGACACCAATCGGCTTTTTTATAACAACGTGGCGGAGGTAACGCCCGGTTTGGAGATTCGCTCTCTCCGGCTTCCGGTAGCTTCCTTACGCGCCGAATACGTGCGCGGCTGGTACCTGCCGGTGCCGGCGGACGCTCAGAACCTCAATCCCTATGGAACGGAGTACCACGATATTCGCATCCGGCTGCTGCTCTGGAAAAGTTCGTCGCTCGATCGCAGAGCGGGAAACGAGGGACCGGAGCAATGACAGCGTTCCTGATTGGGATGGCGGTGTTATATCTTCTGGCCGGTTTGGACGACCTGTTCATGGACCTCCTGTACTGGTGCAGGCCGATGCAACGCTGGCTTTCGGGCGACATTCGGAAGATTGAGGTGCAGGAAGAAGAGCTGCGGGCCTGTCCGGAACAGTGGATCGCAATTCTGGTGCCGGCCTGGGATGAGAGCGCGGTGATCGCGCGGATGCTGGCGACCAATTGCCAGCGGCTCGAATACGGCAAATACGACATCTTCGTGGGCACTTACCCCAATGACGAAGCCACGCAATTTGAGGTGGCAAAGGCGGCGTACGACCATCCCCGGGTGCACAAGGTGGTGTGTCCGAACCCTGGACCGACGAGCAAGGCGGATTGCCTGAATTGGGTTGTCGAGGCAATCCGGGTCTACGAGAAGCAGCACGGACGGCGGTATGAAATCTTCGTCATGCAGGATTCCGAGGACGTAGTGCATCCGCTGGCGCTCAAGCTCTTCAATTTCCTGATGCCGGAATACGATATGGTGCAAATTCCGGTGGTTCCCTTTGAGCGTCCGCTCAGCAAGCTCACCAGCGGGGTATATCTGGACGAGTTTGCCGAGTTTCACCAGAAGAATCTGTATTCCCGGCAGGCAATCTGCGGCATGGTGCCTTCGGCAGGGGTAGGCACGGCCTTCGGACGGGATGCCTGCGACGAACTGGCGGACAAGAGCAGCAACATGCTGTTCCGGACAAACTCGCTGACCGAGGACTACGACTTTGCCTTCCGGCTTTGTGAGGAGGGCCGGAAAAGCTGCGTGGCCAACGTGCAGCTGGAGACGGCGGCCTCAAAGGCTAATCGGAAGCAGAACCCCGGGAAGAAGCCGCAGACTGAGTTAATTTCCACTCGCGAATATTTCCCCTCCAGATTCCGGGATGCAGTGCGGCAGAGGACGCGGTGGACGCTGGGAATCGTCTTCCAGGGATGGCAGCACCTGGGCTGGAGAGGCACGGCGGCAGAGACAAAGCTCTCGCCGGCCCGGAGGATCCGCATCGCGTATACATTGTTCCGGGATCGCAAAGGGCTGCTCAGCGGTTATATGAATATGCTGGCCTATGCGCTGCTGGCGGTGCTGCTCGGTGTGACGGCGGTCGACCTGGCTGCCGGCAACCCGTGGAACGCCCACTGGCCGGCTGCGGTATTTCACAGCCGGATGTTCTTCTGGCTGGTGGCGGGAAACCTTGCCATGATGACCAATCGCGCCGCCCAGCGGGCGATTTCCGTGCTGAAAGTTTCCACCTGGCAGCAGGCGCTCATCTCGCCGGTGCGGATGCTGTGGGCTACCGGAATGGACCTGTGCTCCACGGTGCAGTCTACTCGGCGCTACGTGCGGTCACGGATGACCGGCGAACCGCTGAAGTGGGCCAAGACGGCGCATGAGTTTCCCAGCGAAGATGTACTGCGGAGTCAGCATCGCAAGCTGGGCGAGCTGCTGCTTGAAAAACGGCTGATTTCTCCTGAGCAGCTTGCCAGCGCGCTCGAAGAGCACAAACGCGAAGGCGTCAAGCTGGGTCAGCTGTTGCTGCAGATGATGGTCATCACAGGCGAACAGTTGCAAATGACCCTGCAGGAGCAGTGCGCAGCAAGCGCACAACATTAAAGCTCCTGCCGGAATCTCTGTAATTTTTTCGAAGAACCGTAAATGGGGACTTTTCCCCGGTATGGAAGTCTTTGCGCGTCTTCCGTCGGTCCGGGCCCATTTCGAAGATTCCATAGCCTTAAAAGAGACGCAATGAAAAGGACGGAGAAGTTTCTGATTGTGTTGGGAACGAGGCCGGAGGCGATCAAGCTGGCGCCCCTGATACTTGAGCTGCGCCGGCGTGCGCCGGGACGAACCGTAGTCTGCGCCACCGGCCAGCATCGCGAGATGGTGGGACAGGCATTGGGCATCTTCGGCATCGCCCAGGATATGAATCTGGAAACGCTGCAGCCGGGACAGACGCTGGCCGAGGCCAGCGCGGCGATTCTCCAGGGAATCGACCGGACCATCGATCGGCTACGGCCGGACTGGGTGCTGGTGCAGGGGGACACGACAACCGCCGGCATGACGGCGCTGTGCGCCTTTTACCATAAGGCGCGCGTGGGCCACGTGGAAGCCGGGCTGCGAACCGGAGATCTGGGCCAGCCATTTCCCGAGGAGCTGAACCGGCGCATGGCGGGACTGGTGGCCGACCAGCACTTTGCGCCCACGGCCGCGGCGCGACGCAATCTGTTGCGCGAAGGCGTGCCTGCAGACAAGATTCTGCTCACGGGCAATACCGGCATCGATGCGCTGCACAGAGTGGTCAGGATCCTGCGGACTCGCAAGCAACTGCCCCGGAAACGAAAGCCAGGAACCATGCGCGTGCTGATAACGGCTCACCGGCGGGAGAACCAGGACGGCGGCATCCTCGGCGTGTGCCGCGCGGTACAGCGAATCTGCGCCAAATGGGGAGAAACGGTCGAGGTAGTCTGGCCGGTGCATCCCAATCCGCGCGTTGCCGGGCCGGTGCGGCGCGCACTGGCCAGAACGCCGCAGGTGAGGCTGATCGCGCCCCTGGCCTACGAAGAGATGGTGCGGGAGCTCTATTGCGCCGACGTGCTGGCGACCGATTCCGGCGGCCTGCAGGAAGAGGCCCCCGCACTGGGAAAGCGCGTGCTAGTGCTTCGCAACACCACAGAACGGCCGGAGGGCGTGGAGGCCGGAGTCGCAGAACTGGTAGGGACCGACGAGGAAGCGGTCTTCGAGGCGATCGATCTGGCTCTGAAGAACGAGAGCG
>DATGLJ010000046.1:0-6507 GCA_035294185.1 Occallatibacter sp.
AATCCCGGCGGCAACAACAACTAGCAAAGCACGGTTCGCGGCCTGCTCGCGCATCGCGCGCAAGCCGCTCCGGCCTGCGGCCGTCATCCACGTAAAGCGATTTTCTCGGGCAGCTTTTCCTTGACCAAGCGGCGTCCCGGAAGATAAAGTCGCCGCAAAGGCGGAGGATGCGTTTGCCGGGCCGCAAAACATCTCCGCCAGCCTTCTACCTTTCATCCAGGAGAGAACCCGATGAGTTCACCTTTGCGTATCGCGGCTGCGGTGCTGCTGTCGAGCGCAGCCGCCGCGGCGCTGGCGCAGACCGCCGAAAAACCGGCCTATATGAACCCCAGTCTGCCTGCCGAGCAGCGCGCCGCCGACCTGGTTCACCGCATGACGCTCGAAGAAAAGGCGAGCCAGATGGTCAACCAGTCGCGGGCGATTCCGCGGCTCGGCGTACCGGCCTACGACTGGTGGAGCGAGGCGCTGCACGGGGTCGCCGTCAACGGGACCACCGAATTCCCCGAGCCCATCGGCCTGGCCGCAACCTTCGACGCGCCCGCCATCCACCAGATGGGCGTCGACATCAGTGTGGAAGGCCGCATCAAGCACGCGCAGGCCATGCGCGCCGGTCACAGCGACATCTTCGAGGGTCTCGACTTCTGGGCGCCGAACGTCAACATCTTTCGCGACCCGCGCTGGGGCCGCGGCCAGGAGACCTACGGCGAAGATCCATACCTGACCGCGCGCATGGGCGTGGCCTTTGTCACCGGCATGCAGGGCGACGATCCGCACTACTACCGCGTCATCTCCACGCCCAAGCACTTTGCCGTGCACTCCGGCCCGGAGCCCACGCGCCACTCGGCCGACGTGACGGTCAGCAGGCACGATGAACTGGACACCTACCTGCCTGCTTTTCGCGCAGCCGTGACCGAAGCCAAAGCCGGCTCCGTGATGTGCGCCTACAACAGCATCAACGGCCAGCCCGCCTGCGCAAATCAGTTCCTGCTCGACGATCAGCTCCGCGGCAAGTGGGGTTTCCAGGGGTACGTGGTCTCGGACTGCGGCGCGGTGCGCGACATCGCGAACGGCCACCATTATGCGCCCACTGTAGAGCAGGCCGTCGCCGTCAGCGTTGCCCGCGGCATGGATAACGAATGCATCGACTTTCGCAATAAAGTGAAGGACGATCACGACTATCGCCCGTACATTGACGCCGTGAAGGCGGGTTATCTCAAAGAAAGCGACCTCGACACGGCGCTGATCCGGCTGTTCACCGCGCGCATGAAGCTTGGCATGTTCGATCCGCCGTCCATGGTGCCCTACACCAGGATCGACGAAAACCAATTGAACAGTCCGGCGCACCGCGCACTCGCCCTTAAGCTTGCCAACGAGTCGATGGTGCTGCTCAAAAACGACGGCGTGCTGCCGCTCAAAACCTCCGGCGTAAAAATTCTTGTCGTCGGCCCCCTGGCCGAGCAGACTCGCGTGCTGCTCGGCAACTATACCGGGATTCCGGACCACACAGTCTCGATTCTCGAAGGAATCAGGAAGGAATTTTCCGGCGCAGATATCCAGTACATCCAGGGCACCGGCTTTCTGAGCAAGCGGACCACGCCTGTTCCTGACTCCCTGCTGACCTTCAACGGCAAACCCGGCGCGAAGGCGACTTATATCAGGCAGGACATCGGCGGCCTCGACGAGGACCGCGTCGAAGGCTCATCGGTTTCTCCGCTGGCCACGCGGATCGAGCCGGGCATCGATCTCGGCGCGCAGCCATTGCCGCCCGCGGCCGCCGGCGCTCAACCGCTCGCCGCGCGCTGGGAGGCCACGCTCACGCCCACCGAGACCGGCGACTACGCACTCGGCGTCGAGACCGACGGATTCTTCCGCCTCTTCGTCGATGGCAAGCGCATCGCCAACGCGAACTATCCGCACGGCGTGGAGACGACCACTGGCCGCGTGCATCTTGAAGCAGGCAAGCCCTACCAGTTGCTCGTCGAGTACGGCCGGACGGCCAAAACCGCTCCTCATATGAAGCTGGTCTGGCAGAAGACGGACCGTTCCGTCGACCCGGCGGCAGCCGAAGCAGCTAAAAACGCCGACGTGGTCGTCGCCGTGGTCGGCATCACCAGCGAACTCGAAGGCGAAGAGATGCAGGTGAACGAGCCCGGATTCAAAGGCGGCGACCGCACCAGCCTCGACCTGCCCGAACCGGAACAGAAGCTGCTGGAATCGCTGGCCACGGCTGGCAAACCGCTCGTGGTCGTGCTCACCAACGGCAGCGCGCTTGCAGTCAACTGGGCCAGCCAGCACGCCAATGCAATTCTCGACGCATGGTACCCGGGCGAAGAAGGCGGCGCCGCGGTCGCGCAGACGCTCAGCGGCCGCAACAATCCCGCAGGACGGCTGCCGGTCACCTTCTACGCAAGCGTCGATCAGTTGCCGCCCTTCGACGATTACTCGATGAAGAACCGCACCTACCGCTACTTTACCGGCACGCCCCTTTATCCATTCGGCTACGGGCTGAGCTACACGCGGTTCTCTTACAGCGGACTCACGCTGTCTGAATCATCCATCAAGGCCGGCGATCCGCTGACCGCCGAGGTCACAGTGACCAACACCGGCAGCCGCGCCGGTGACGAAGTGGCACAGTTGTACCTCAATTTCCCGCCGGTCAAGGGCGCTCCCCTGCGCGCGCTGCGCGGCTTCGCGCGCCTTCACCTCGCGCCGGGAGCATCGCAGAAGGTCAGGTTTGAATTGAAGCCCCGCGACCTGAGCATGGTCACCGAAGCGGGCGAGCCGATCATCGCCGCCGGCAAGTACACGCTCTCGATCGGCGGAGGACAGCCGGGAACGGCCGCGCCGGTCGTCGCCAGCCGCTTTACTGTGCAGGGAACCATAACGCTGCCGGAATAAGAAAAAATGCGGAGCGCCGGCCTTCAGATCGGCGCTCCGCAACCTCGCGCTGCCTGAGTGCAGACAGGGCGCTATCTGTTTGCACTCCGCGCCTGCTCTTCCTCGACCAGCTCCCGCATCTTCAGATACACCGCATTTGTCCAGCCGAAACCGATCACGTTCTGCTTGTAGCCGGTCGTGACGGCGACATTCGCGTTGCCCGCCTCCACGTTGTACTTCTCGCGGATCGTGCCATCGCCGGCGAAGCCCTTGTCCACAGTTGCGTTGAAGTGAGCGGCGATGCGCGCGGCATCGATGCGATATCCGGTCGCCTCCAGGCCCTCGACGGCAATCCAGTTCGTCGGCGCCCAGCCGTAGGGCTCGTCCCATTGCAGGCCGGTGTTCGTGTTGCTGGTCGCCAGCCCGCCCGGGCGCTCGAAGAGGCTCAGCTTCGCTTCCATCGATTTCGCCTCCTCGCGCGTGGCCACGCCGGCCCACAGCGGATAAAGCGAAGCGATAAAGGCATAGTCCGATGAACGCCTGCGAACAAAGTCGTAATCGGCAAACACGCCCTCGCGCGGACGCCACAGATAACGCTGCATAGCGGCATTGCGCGCCTGCGCGCGGCGGTTCCACATCCGCGCATCGCTTCCCTTGCCGAGCAGGTAAGCGAAGTGCTCCATATCGCGCTCGTAGCGGTAGAGCAGGCTGTTGAGGCAAACGGGCGCATAGTCCTGCGTCGCGCCCGAGAACGGGCCGAAGCGGTCGCTGGTGTCAAATCCGGACTCGCGCATAGCCCGGTCGCCTTTGTAAAAGCTGCGGCTGAGCCGGTAGCCTCCATACCAGGCGCGCATGCACACCAGGCTCGCGCGCACGTCGCAACTGGTCTGCCTGAGCCGCGCGGCCTCCCGATCCCCGGGATGTTCCGAGCCGCGTACAAGAAATCCCGCCGATGCCGCACTGGGATGAGCGACCAGCGCGCGGACGATATCCGGATAGTAGGTGCTGGCATCGGCCATCTCCGGCACCGGACCGGAACCGTAATCCCAGTAGCGCGCCAGCCCCGTCGCGCCGGCCCGATGCTCGGGGCGCGTCCAGAGCGAATACCCCTTAGCGGCCAGCGCGTAGGCGCGCTCAAGCCACTCGTGAGCGGCCGCGCGCCCGGCCGGCGTCGCCGGAAAGCTCGCTGGATCCTCAATCACCAGCCGGATCATCGAAGTAAGGAACGGCGGCTGCGAGCGCGTAAGGTAATACGTGCGGTTGGCGTTCAGAATGCCGCCGTAGTTCTCAATCTCGAACAGAAAATTGTCGACGATGCCTTTGGCCAGCTCCTCCCGGTGCTCGGCCTCAAGACCGAGAAGGATGAAGTACGAGTCCCACCCGTACATCTCGTTGAAGCGGCCGCCGGGCACAACATACGGATTGGGTAAATAGAGCAGCCCCTGCGCAGCCAGCTCCTCGGGCCGCACATCGGCGAGCTCTCCGATCGGCCGGGGAAGATTCAGCACGCGAACACGGCACTGCCGCTCCACGGCCAGAACGCCCTTCGGAGCAGCAAAGCCGTAGGGAAGATAAAGCACAGGCGGCTCTGTGACTTTCGGATCGATGAGCGAATGGCAGTCGGTCATCGAGCGGAGGAGCCCGTCCCAGGAGGCATGAATATAGCGCAGCGTAGCCTCGGGGTCAGGCGCGCCGGTCCCCTGAGCGTCCGCAGCCGAAGCAGCGCCGGCGAGCGCGGCCGCAAGAACGAGCAGTAAGGCGAGCTTGATCGGGTTCCAGAGCATGGTCCTGACAAGCGGCGAGATGCAGGAAGTGTATCGCGAGCACTACGCGTACCGCTTGCGATGCCACGCCCAGGCCGTGCGCAGGATCGATTCGAGATCCGTATAGCGCGGCCTCCAGCCGAGTTCCCGGATCGCCTTCTCGGAGCTGGCGACCAGCACCGCCGGATCGCCGGCGCGCCGCGGATGAATCTCGGCAGGAATGGGATGACCGGTCACGCGGCGCGCAGCTTCAATGACCTCGCGCACGCTGAATCCCTGCCCATTGCCCAGATTGAAGATCAGCCGGTCGTGCTTTTCCAGTGCTTCCAGGGCCAGCAGATGGGCGTCGGCCAGATCGGAAACATGAATGTAGTCGCGGATGCAGGTGCCGTCCGCGGTCGGGTAATCGTCGCCGTAAATCCTGATCGATTGCCGCCGCCCGAGAGCGACATCGAGGACCAGCGGGATCAGATGCGTCTCCGGATCGTGCGCCTCGCCGCGAACAATTCCGCCAGGCCCCTCGGGGGCGCCGGCCACATTGAAGTAGCGCAATGAGGCGTAGCGCAGTCCGTGAACCCGGTTGAGCCAGGTGAGAATCTGCTCGACCAGCAGCTTCGAATGGCCGTAGGCATTCGTCGGCTCCAGGCGCGCATCCTCGCGGATGGGCACCGACTCCGGCTCGCCATAAACTGCGGCCGTTGACGAGAAAACCAGCCGGCGCGGCCCCCCGGCCAGCATGGCCTCAAGCAGAGAAAGCGTGGAGGCGGTGTTGTTGCGAAAGTAAAGCTCCGGCTTCTGCATCGATTCGCCGGCCTCGATGAGAGCGGCGAAGTGCAGAACGCCGTCGAAGGGCTCTCCTGCCTGGCGCGCGGAGCTGAAAATCCGCTCCAGTTTCTCCCGGTCAGCCAGCTCGCCCTCGATCAGCTCGGCGCCGGCCGGCAAAAGATCGCGGCGCCCATGACTCAAGTTGTCATAGATGAAGACCTTATGTCGCTTCTCCGCAAGCAGCGCCGCGACCGTGCCGCCGATATATCCGGCACCGCCGGTAACCAGAATCTTCACGAAATGACTGTCCTTTCCGGAACACTTTGAGTAACCTTGAGTTTATAACAAGGGAGACAGCCTCAAGTGTGTGCGCTGCCGGCCGTTGCAGGCCGGCTGCACAAGGTTGAGCTGTCTGGTATCACAGTCCATACTGTTCCAGCAGCGAAGGGGTGGGAATTTTTTACTTGCTCGTGAAACAAATTGCCGTTTTCCCTGGCTGAACAGCGACGTGCTGCCAGCCAGTCGGCAGCAGAGTTTTCGGGATAGCCTGCCGGCCGAGAGTTAGGCCAGGGGCGCAGAGAGCGCCGGATTTCTTCAAATGCATGATTCCAGATCACTTTTCTCCCGGTTTACACTTGCAAAGACGATCCCGGAACATTTACCGGACCACAAGGTATTTCGAGCCGGCGAAATCCCTGTGCATTCCCGCGCACGCAGCGAAAAACAGTACGCGCATTCGGCGCGTCTTTCTTTGGTACGCAGATTGCTTGGAAAATTCCCGGTTTCCCGATGAGTATTTTCAACAAATTTGTTGAAAGATAAGGATAATCAGTAGTCAGCAGATTCGTGACAAGACTTCCGCGCCGGCTGCGGCGCGCTGAGAAGCGAGGACACCAGACGATGGAAATGCGTACTTCCCCCGGAGGGTTGAGCTTCGGGCTGCTGCCTGAACCCGAAGGCAGAATGAAGTCGTTTGTGACCAGCTCGGCCATTAACCTGGCCATTCTGGGGACCATCCTGATTGTCGGGATGACGGCCAGGCATGTGCTGCAACAGCATTACGAGATGACGACGCTGATCGTCCCCGATCAACCGCCGCCGC
>DATGLJ010000047.1:0-9611 GCA_035294185.1 Occallatibacter sp.
GCCAGCGAACTTTATCTCGGCATCGTGCTCGACCGCGTGGTGGGGCGCAACGTCTTCATGGCGTCGGCGGCCGGCGGCATGGAGATCGAAGAAGTCGCGGCCAGGGACCCCAACGCCATCATCAAAGAGTACATCACGCCCGGCTTCGGGCTGCAGGCCTTTCAGGCGCGGCAGATCGTCTTCCGCCTCGGGCTTGAGCCGCGCTACCTCTCGGGCGCGGTGAAATTCATGATGGCGCTGGCGCGCGCTGCCGAAGAGACAGACGCCTCGCTGGTGGAAATCAATCCCTTCATTACCACCACCGACGGCCGGCTGTTCGCCCTTGACGCCAAGATGAACTTTGACGACAACGCGCTCTATCGCCATCCCGAGATCGTGGAGCTGCGCGATCTGAGCGAGGAGGCCCCGCTGGAGGTCGAAGCCAGCAAGTACAGCCTGAACTACATCAAGCTGGACGGCAACGTAGGCTGCATGGTGAACGGTGCCGGCCTGGCGATGGCTACCATGGACATCATTCAGTACGCCGGCGGCATGCCGGCCAACTTCCTCGACGTGGGCGGCGGCGCCAACGAGGAGCAGGTGACGCACGCCTTCGAGATTCTGCTCAGCGACAAAAACGTGAAGGCGGTGCTGATCAATATCTTCGGCGGCATTCTGCGCGTGGACACGCTGGCCAACGGCATCGTCAGCGCGGCGCGCAAGACCAACATCCAGTTGCCGATCGTGCTGCGGCTGGAAGGCACCAACGTCGAGCAGGGCCGCAAGACCCTGCAGGAGAGCGGGCTGAAATTCATCGTGGCAGAGACCATGAAGGACGCGGCCGAGAAAGTCGTCGCCGCCGCCAAGGGGGTTCGATGAGCATACTGGTTGACAAATCCACTCGCCTGCTGGTGCAGGGACTGACAGGACGGGAAGGCACGTTCCACGCGAAAAATTGCGCCGCGTATGGCACCAGCGTTGTCGGAGGCGTGACTCCCGGCAAGGGCGGCAGCACGCACGAAGGCTGGCCCATCTTCAATACCGTCCGCGAAGGCGTGGAGAAGACCGGCGCCAACGCGACGGTGATCTTTGTTCCGCCGCCGGCTGCAGCCGACGCCATCATGGAAGCCGCCGACGCCGGCGTCGCGCTGATCGTCTGCATCACCGAAGGCATCCCCGCCCGCGACATGGTTACGGTCTGGGAGTTCCTGAAGACCAAGAACTCGCGGCTGATCGGGCCCAACTGCCCGGGCATCATCTCGCCGGGCAAGTGCAAGATCGGCATCATGCCGGCGCACATTCATAAGCCAGGCAACGTCGGCATCGTCTCGCGCTCGGGCACGCTGACCTACGAAGCCGTATATCAGTTGACGACGCGCGGCATCGGGCAATCGACCGCGCTCGGTATCGGCGGCGACCCGATTATCGGCACAACCTTCGTCGACGCCATCCGGCTGTTCAACGATGATCCGGAGACGGAAGCCATCGTGATGATCGGCGAGATCGGGGGCAGCGCGGAAGAGACCGCGGCCGAGTACATCAAGCAGAACGTGCGCAAGCCGGTCGTGGGCTTCATCGCCGGGCGGACCGCGCCTCCGGGGCGCCGCATGGGACACGCGGGCGCGATCATCTCCGGCGGCAAGGGCACCGCGTCGGAGAAGATCAAGGCGATGGAAGCGGCGGGCATTCACGTCGCAGCGTCGCCGGCCGACATCGGCGAGACGCTGGTGAAGGCCCAGGCGGCGATGATGAGGTAGGAAGGCAGCTGTTCGCCTTTCGCTATTCGCTCTTCGCTTTTCGCCAGAGGGCTGTTGGGTAGAGCTGGCCTTTAGAGACTTTGGGTAGCGGCGAACTCGATTTCGTAATGGTTGTTTCGTAAATCGATTTCGGGAAGGTACGAATTTCCTCAGGGGCTAAAGCCCGCATCCTTAATGGCTCGGAACGGCATGGCTGAAGCCATGCCCCTTCAAAGAATCATTTATGAAACAAGCTCCAGAGGAGCACAAGGGGCAAAGCGCCGCGAAACCAGCCGCGCAGCGTTCGCTCTTCGCTTTTCGCCCGGTGGTCTGGTAGAGCTGACCTTTAGAGACTTTGGGTAACTGCCGAACTCGATTTCGTAGAGGTTGTTTCGTAAGTCGATTCCGGGGAAGGTACGAATTTCCTCAGGGGCTAAAGCCCGCATTCTTAATGGCTCGGAACGGCATGGCTGAAGCCATGCCCCTTCAAAGAATCATTTATGAAACAAGCTCTAGTGGAGCACAAGAGCCAAAGCGCCGCGAAACCAGCCGCGCAGCGGCGGAATTGCAGTTAGCCCAGGGCGTAAGCCCTGGGTAAACTGGGGAAAAAGGCGGAGCCGCGGCAGCGGCGGCACCTCTTCAAGCCGGAGAGCATTCCATGAGCGACGAACCGCAGGTCCCTCCGCTCGGGCTGAAGCCCTCGGTCGGGATGACACTTCCTAACTGTTTGCAAACAGCTAAAGGCATAAGAGCCTCTGGCGAAAAGCGAAAAGCGAAATCACAAAGGACCTGACCCACGCATGAAAACTCTGCAACGCACGCTTTCCATCATCAAGCCCGATGCGGTCGCAAAGAACGCGGCGGGCGACATCATCCACACACTGCTCGAGAACAAATTCCGCATCATCGGCATGAAGATGCTGCACATTAACAAGGCGCAGGCCGAGGGCTTCTACGCCGTGCACGTGCATCGGCCATTCTTCGAGTCGCTGACCAACTTCATGTCGAGCGGTCCCATCATTGTCATCGCACTCGAGAAGGAAAACGCCATCGCCGACTACCGCACGCTGATGGGCGCCACCGACCCGGCCAAGGCTGACGCCGGCACCATCCGCAAGAAGTGGGGTTCAAGCATCGAGAAGAACGCGGTGCACGGCTCCGACGCCGAGGACACTGCCCGCTTCGAGCTCAGCTACTTCTTCGCCGGATACGAGCTGGCGAAGTGAGCCTGCCGGATTGAATTCATCCGGCACAGCAATTCCGGTGCAGAGCAGTCATCGTGGCGATATTGGGGAAGCCCATCGCTCGCCGGGCACCCGCGCGACTCGCTTCAGCAAGTAGGGCACCTTATATGGCACTAAAATGCCGAAGAAAATGAGGATCCGAGTGGCCACACGGAGCTCGGCGAAATTTCGCATATTTGCCTCTATAAATGCTCAGAGGCGGTTCGGCATAGCAAAAGGTGTTTTTTATTCTAAAGCTCGTCTGATGGCATTTATGAGCGTTCTAGGGGCATCCTGCGCAACGCCGGAAAAGGCAAATCGGCCTACTCCTCTTTCCAGGTTGATAGTTGAATAGCACCTAAGTGGCTAATTGCCGCTGTTCTTGGCCTCTCCGCCGCTCCGCGCCGCTTAAAATCCTGGCGGGCGTTCGCCGGCCACGGCAAAGGCCTTTTCCAGTGTCATCCCGGCCTCGCCCAATCTTCCTTCTTCGAATAGACCGCCAATGAGGGTGACGCCGTGGGGCACGCGGCGCGGCGGCGAGAACTTGGGCAGCGGGTGCTTCGGATCAGGCGCCCAATCGCTGCGCGCCTCCGACACCTCCACAAATCCCGCCCGCAGCGTGAGCGAGGGCTGGCCGGTGAAGTTGGTGATGGTCAGCATCTCATCGCGCAGCGAGGGCACCAGCAGCAGATCGACTTGCTTGAAAATGCGCGCCATTTCCATCGCCACTTTGCGGCGCATGCGATCGGCCTGTACGAAGTCCACCGCCGAGAGGAAGCGCGACTGGCGAAAGGTGTTGGGCCAGGCGTCGGGCACCTGCATTCGCAACTGATCGACGCCGCCGGAGAGCGTCAGCTCCTCGAAGGCGGCTGCCGATTCGGCGAAGAGAATCAGGTCGAGCGAATCATACGACCAGTCGGGCAGCGAGACTTCGACCGGAACCATGCCGGCTTTGCGGACCGTCTCCAGCGCGGCGCGATCAACATCGGTGGCGGGCGGCTCTTTCATCCACTGCGGGAAGTAGCCGACGCGCAGTCCCTTCACGCTTGCGCCGGCGTTGAAATCGAGTTTGCTGGGAAGGCTGTAGAGATCGCCGGGGTCGGGGCCGGAGATGGCGTGCAGCACCAGCAGGGTGTCCTCGACGTGGCGCGCCATGGGGCCGAGTTTATCGAGCGACCAGCACAAGGTCATCGCGCCGGTACGCGGCACGCGGCCAAAGGTGGGACGCAGTCCGGTGATGCCGCAGCGCATCGACGGGCTGACGATGCTGCCGTCGGTTTCGCTGCCGATGGCGAAGGCGACCAGGCCTGCCGCGGTCGCTGCACCCGGCCCGGCGCTGGAGCCGGACGAGCCTTCCTCCAGCAGCCAGGGGTTCATGGTCTGGCCGCCGAACCAGATGTCGTTGAGCGCCAGCGCGCCCAGGCTGAGTTTGGCCGCCAGCACCGCGCCGGCGTCGGTCAACCGCTGCACGACGACGGCATTGTCTTTCGGCACGCGATTGCGGAACGGCTCGGCGCCATAGGTGGTAGGAATGCCGGCGGTGTCCAGCAGATCTTTCACGCCGTAGGGAATCCCGTGCAGCGGCCCGCGATAATGCCCGGCGGCAATCTCCCTGTCGGCTTGCTTGGCCTGCTGGAGCGCCAGGTCTTCGGTCAGGGTGATGACGCAGCGCAGTTTGGGATCGTATTCGCGCAGGCGCTTGAGATAGATGTTGGTGAGCCGCTCGGAGGTGAGCTTGCGCTGCTGGATCCAGCCGGAGAGCTGCGTGACGGAGGCGAACGCGATGTCTTCGTCTTTCGACGGCAGCGGGCCGGGCCCGCTCTTGCTGCGAATGAAGCGATTCTGCGCTGGACCCGATTTCTCGCCGGGCAACACCGGGTCCCACAACGTGGCAGGAGCGAGAGTTGGCTCCAGCGAAACTTTGTGCGGGCCGGTGCGGCGCTCGTAGAGCGGCGCCATCGCCATGCGCCAGTTGCCGGCGCATTCGGCGAGCTGCGCAGGAGTGTATTCCACCTGCACCAGCTTCTCGGCTTCGGCAAATGTGTTCGCGGAGACCTCCGGCCCGACCGCGGGCGCGGTGCCGAAGGCGGGCGGCGCTCCCGGCGGCAATGGCTGCTGCTGCGATGGAGAAGAATTCTGCGCCTGGCCGTAGGAAGCCACCGAGGCTCCCAGCACCGCCAGCGTGGTTTGCGTCAAGAACTCCCGGCGTGATTTCACCCGAGTCCCTCCTCGCCGGACCGGGCTCACAGGCTATGCCCTGGTCCGGCGTACGAAACAGGATACTCTCTGCGCTGGGCGTGTCTACAGCTAATGGTCCGAATGAAGAGGAGTGATAATCGCGCATTCGTCCTCTGCTTGCGGAATAAGGGATACGCCGCATCGCTCGAATGCCGGAAGTTGTACGCCGTAGTCCCCGATGGCGCTGCCGCCAGGCACAAGTTGGTGCGCATCGTGGACGAATCCGGCGAGGATTATCTGTATCCTGCCGACTACTTCATCGCTCTTCGCCTGCCGGCGAGTGTGAAGCTGGCGCTGTTAAGGACAGCCTAGGTCGAACGGATTCGCCGGTCCGAGCCGAGAACAGTTTCTCCGGCACTGTGACCCACCTCACTGCGAGCGAGTGCGCCCGCGGGTGACCATGGCTCCATGCCAGGCGCTACCGCTTTCCCTACCACAAAGGTTGTCACGAATTTCGCCGAGCTGCGCCGGCGCGCGCAGCCACTGGGACCAAAGCGCGTTGCCGTTGCCGGCGCGGAGGATGAAGTTGCCCTGACCGCAGCCGACGGCGCTCTGCAGCTCGGAATTGCCACGCCGCTGTTGATCGGCGACGAGCGCAGGATTCGCGCCAAGGCGCAAGCGCTCGGACTCGCGGAACTGGTCGCCAAGGCGGAATTCGTCAGCGCAGACAATGCTGCCGCCCTCGCCGCTCATCTGGCGGGCGACGGCCAGGCCGATCTGCTGCTCAAAGGTCATCTCCGCACCGACGAACTTCTGCGCGCCGTGCTGGACAAGCAGGCGGGCGTACGCACAGGCCGCCTGCTCAGCGACGTGCTGCTGTACGAGGACAAACTGGCGGGCGAGGTCCGGCTGGTCGGCATCAGCGACGGCGGGCTGAATGTGGCGCCGGACCTGGAGCAGAAGCAACAGATCGTCGAGAACGCCATCGAAGTGATGCGCTGTCTGGGGCTGGTGCGGCCGAAGATCGCAATCATGAGCGCGACCGAGGCGGTCAGCGAGTCGGTGCCTTCCACGGTCGATGCCCGGCGGCTCAGCGAGATGGGCCAGGCGGGCGAGTTCGGCGAGGCGGAAGTCTTCGGCCCGCTGGCGCTGGATGGCGCGCTGCTGGAATCGGCGGCTGCGGCAAAAGGCATCCGGCATCCTGTGGCCGGCCACGCCGACTGCATGGTGGTGCCGAATATTGAGTCCGGCAACTTGCTGGCAAAATCCGCAAAGTATCTGGGCGGCTCGGCGTGCGCCCATGTCGTGGTGGGCGCGAAGGTCCCCATTTTGATTCCCTCGCGCGTGGAGAGCGCCGAGGACAAAATCAACTCCATCGCGCTGGGGGTGATCTTTGCCGCCCGCTGAGTTCACCGTTCTCGCCATCAACCCCGGCTCGACCTCCACGAAATTTGCCCTCTACCGGAACGAGTCGCCGGTCTTCGTCAAGAACGTTCGACACTCGGATGCGGAACTGGCGCCGTTTCGCAGCCATCCGATTCTTGACCAGCAACAGTTCCGCGCGCGGCAGATCGAAGCGGCGCTGAGCGAAGCCGGGCATCGCCTGGACGAACTCGATGCCGTAGTAGGACGCGGCGGATTGCTGCCGCCGCTGGCCAGCGGAACTTACCTGGTGAATGACGACATGCTGGAAGAGCTGCGGCTGGCGCGACGCGGTGAGCACGCCTCGAACCTCGGCGCCGTTCTCGCCTATGAGCTGGCGCGTAAGGCCGGCGTGCGGGCTTACATTGTCGATCCGGTGAGTGTCGATGAGTGGCCGGAGCAGGCGCGCCTGTCAGGCTCGGCGCTGCTGGAACGGCAGTGCCTGTCCCACGCGCTGAACTCCAAGGCCGTCGCCAAGCGCTACGCGCGCGAGCGAGGAAGGCAGTATGAATCGCTGCGCCTGATTGTGGCGCACCTGGGCAGCGGGATTTCGATCTCAGCGCATGAGGATGGCCGCATGATCGATGTCACCAATTCGCGCGAGGAAGGGGCGTTTTCCGCTGAGCGCGCCGGCGGCGTGCCGGCCATGCAGTTGGTGGAACTGTGCTTCAGCGGGCGCTATTCGCATAGAGAAGTGGAAGCGGCCTTGTTTCGCGAGGGTGGCCTGTACTCCTACCTGGGCACAAAAGACCTGCTGGAAGTGGAGCGGCGGATCGCCGCCGGGGACCGCCAAGCCGCATTGGTGTTCGGCGCCATGGTTTACCAGATCGCCAAGGAAATTGGCGCAATGGCGGCGGTGCTGCGCGGGCGGGTGGAGGCACTGCTCTTGACCGGCGGGATGGCGCACTCCGATCGCCTGGTCACGGCGTTGGGCGAGTATGTAAGCTGGATCGCTCCCGCCGTGCGCTATCCCGGCGAAGACGAACTGCAGGCGCTGGTGGAAGGAACGCTGCGCGTGCTGCGTCATGAAGAAGAAGCGCGAGTGCTGGAGCTTGTAATCTCTACCTCGCCGGGACGTGACTGAGCGGCGTCTCGGCCACATCCATCCAGCGCTCGCCCACTCCCTTGACAAAGGTCAGCGACTCGATGCGCACCGCGCGCGGGCCGGTATATTCCTGCCACCGTCGGCGGGAAATTTCCAGCACTTTGCGGGCTTCCTCGGTGGTGTCCACCTTGGCAATCGTGAGATGCGGCATGTAGGGCCAAGGCTCGTCGAAATAAAGGACATCGCGATTGAGCTTGTCATGCAGCTCGCGCAAACGGTAAGCGCCGCGGGCAACCCGCAGGAAAACCGTCGGAGTCAACGGGCTGAAGGTTTCCACGTCGCCCATCGTGACTTCAAAGGTCTGGGTCGATCGGCAAACTTCGGCCAGCAAGTCCAGCGCCCGCTGTTCCGTGCCGCTCAACGGGCGCGGCGGAAGCACAGTGACATGTGCATCCGCATGGGTATGCGCGGGATGCAGTTCGCGGCGCAACTCCTCGACAAAGGACCCCACCGGGCTGCGCACGTACGCAACCGCAGCGTATACCAGGTCAGTCATGAAGCTTCCATTATAGCGGTGCCGAGAGGGCGCTCTGCCGTGTTGTAATTTTGCGTCCGTGTGGCGCGAAATTGCCTCAATCGTCCGGCCACAACCAGAAAAACGGGGGATTATCCGGGCAGCTAGGATGGTCAATTTCTGGGTTATTGTTACAAATTATGCTTGCTATATGGCAAAAAAGGGGGTAGAACATTTACGTTCTGGGCACCTTTATGCTGGCCGCTTTCCAAGTGGGTGCCACTGGCCGCTTCCGAACGACTAGCGTAAGGATAGAACCACGGAAAAATCTGCCTTCAGGGATTACTAGCAGCGTTGGCAAGGTATGCCGGCCAGATTTGCTATCGCGTGCTGCGGTTGTGTGGGAGCGAAGGCATTCGTCTCACGAGGGACAACTCAACCCTCGCGAGAGGAATAGTTTTCCCGAACTGGGAATAGAGTCGTTCCCATAGGAGAAGAACGCGAATACATCGTTGGCTTTCCGGGCGCAGGAGCGCACAATCCCGAGTGACGGCGCCCGAAGAAAACGCCCGCTTAGGAGCTTGATATGACTTCGTTGTGGCCTTCCACGATTTCGTCTCTCAACGATTCTCTGGCCGTGCTCTATGGAAGTGTAGGACAACTCAAAGCTGCCAAGGCCGTCGATCTGGCCGAATTGATGGAGCAGCTCAAGACGGCCGCAGAATCTTCCCGCAACCTGCGTGCGCTGGTCCTGACCGAGATGCCCGACGCTTCCTGGCACAGTCGCGAAGAACTGGACGCGATACTGGTGGAGATCGAAAGGCGCATCGAAGCGCGGAAGATCGAGCAACAGCGCAACCGTTTGCTGGCCCTGGCCAGTGAACTGGAGGCGGGAAAGATTGTGCATCGCCGGGCAGCCCGGGTGGAGCAAATGAATCAGCTCCGCGAGCAGGCGATCAAGGAGCTGCGCTCCCAGGCGGCGGCGCCGGGAGTTCCGCGCGCTCTGCCGGGCCCCGAAGCTGACCAATGGCTCGAGTGGGCATGCGGCTTAAACGAGCCGCAAGATACAGAGTCGCTGCAGGCCATTCGCAACGGCTATGCCCACCTGGATGAATTTGTTGCCAATCTAGAGCCGAATATGTGGACCGCCAAGACGACGGAACCCCCGTCGTAGGAGCTTGAGCTATGAGTTCAAATTGGCCTTCCGTCATTGCGTCTCTGGACGATTCTCTGGCCTTGTGCCATGAAAGCTTGAGGAAGCTCGAGGCTGCCGAAGAGGTCGATTTTGCGGCAGTCGTTGGGCAATTCAAGGAGGCCGAAGAATCCTCTCGCAAATTGCAGGCATTGGTATTTGCGGAGCTTCCTCAAGCTTCCTGGCAGACGCGTGAGGAGCTGGAGGCAGTTCTTGACGAGATAGCAAAACGGGAAGAGGCGCGCCGAATTGAGCAGCAGCGTTGCCGGCTGCGCGCCCTGGCGCAAGAACTTGAGACCGGCAGCATCGTCCACCGCCGGGC
>DATGLJ010000048.1:0-3055 GCA_035294185.1 Occallatibacter sp.
AACTTTTTGCCGTAGTCGCGGCCGATGCGATCGAGAAAGTGCGCGGCCAGCAGCGGGATGTCCTCGCGGCGCTCGCGCAGGGGCGGCAGCACCAGCTTGACCACGTTGAGGCGGTAGTAGAGATCCCGGCGGAAGCGGCCCTGCTCGACCATCTCGGCGAGGTTGCGGTTGGTGGCGGCCAGAATGCGCACGTTGATCTTGACCCGATGCGTGGCGCCGACCGGGCGAACCTCTTTTTCCTGCAAGGCGCGCAGGAGCTTGGCCTGGAGGTCGAGCGGCATCTCGCCGATCTCGTCGAGAAAGACCGTGCCGCCCTCGGCGGCGGCCAGCAGACCATCGCGGGCCCGGGTGGCGCCGGTGAAGGCGCCCTTCACGTGGCCGAAGAGCTCGCTTTCCATCAGAGTAGGCACGATGGAGCTGCAATCGACCGGGAGGAAGGGCTTGCTGGCATAGTGGCCGTGGAGGTGGATGGCACGGGCGACCAGTTCCTTGCCGGTGCCGCTTTCGCCCAGGATGAGCACCGGATGCGTGGTCTGAGCCACCTTGGAGAGAATGCGGTAGAGCTTTTCCATCTCGGGGCTCTGGCCCACGATGTTGCCGAAGCCGCCCTGCAGGCGCAGCTTTTCGCGCAGGCCGCGGCTGGCCGTATCCATGGTGCGGTGACGGGCGAGGCGGTCGAGCACGGAAGTGAGCTCTTCGAGGGAGAAGGGCTTGATGAGATAGTCGTGCGCGCCGGCCCGCATGGCCTCGACGGCCGCCGAGACGCTGGAGACGGCGGCCATGACGACGATGGCCGTCTCCGGATGGAGCGCACGGAGACGGTCGAGCAGCTCGAAGCCCGGCCCCATGGCCGCCCGTTGATCGACCAGAACAATGTCAACGCCGTTGCTCTCGAGCAGGCCACGAGCGGCCTGCAGGTGCTCGACGCCATGGGCGGCGAAGCCATGGCTTTGCGCGATCTCACAGCAGGAGGCGCGCACCATGGGGTCTTCCTCGACCACCAGAACATGCAGCCGGGCGATGGTTGCCCCCGGCAAGGGAAGGTGTTGCATTGCATCTGCCATAAGATTTGTTTCCCATCCTCGCATCATGCACGGCCCCCTTTCACGGGGATTCGGCCGGAAGAGGCCGGAGCATCGGTTACGTTCGTAAGCGGCAGCTCGATCTCAAAGCGCGCGCCGCGCGTGCTGCGCGCCAGCTTGAGGGTGCCGCCGCAGGACTCGACCAGATCGCGCGCAATGGCGAGGCCGAGGCCGCGCCGGGGCTCGGAGGCGGCGTCCGGCTGCTTGCCGGCACCGGCAGAGCAAGCGCGGCGGCGGACGCCCTGCGGGCTGGCCGCCTCGGGATTGCGGGTGCTGAAGCCCGGCTCAAAGATGCGGGTGGCGAGCGCGGCCGGGATGCCGGGGCCATCATCCTGCACGGTGATCATCACCGAGTCGGCGGTGCGCAGCGGCAGACCCGCCGCTCCGGCGGCAAAGCTCTGGCCCCCGGCCATCTGCGCGGCAATGCGAATGCGGCCGCCCTCGGGCATGGCGTCGCTGGCGTTGCGCACCAGGTTGACCAGCACCCGTTCCAGGTCCGCGGCGGGAATGGCGAGCCGCCCCCAGCAGGGCGCGCAGGCGATCTGCAGATGCACGCGCGGACCGGCGACGGCGGCCAGCAGGCGCTCCATGCGGGTGAGCGCCGTCGCGACGCGGCTGCGGCCCGGTTCGATCCGCTGAGCCGCGGCCGGGGGAAGCGCAGTACCGGCTCCGATTTCCCGCTCCGCCAGCCGGCCCATCTGCCGCAGCAGGCCAATGCTGGCGTCGGCCACCGAGCGAATCTCCCCGGCCAGATACGCATGCTCCGGGACCAGCACCCCGGGTTGGGCCAGAACTTCCGCGCAGAGTTCGAGCGATGCCATCACGTTGCGCAGGTCATGCGCCAATCCACTGAAATCGGCCGCCAGCCGCGGCGCCCATCGCGCCGGTCTGGCGGGAAAAGTAAGAATGCCCCCCATGATTCCCTCCTTGTTTTCGGGGTAAGGTTCCCGTTTGGCAACTCTTAGTGCAGATGGAGTGCCAAATATGGACGGGATCTGTAAGCAATAGAAAATACATGGGTTGCGATCTGATGGAGGGCGATCGGTAGAGACTGGCTCGGCTCGTTTCCGGTTCCAGAATGGGAAACCTCAGCGCCGGAGGGCCTTAACCTGCTGAAAATATGGGGCGGTATGAGAATTTCCCGATCTGGAACGCAGTGCGGCCTTCCCGATTCGGGGCTGGCCGGGAAGGACTGTGCCTCTGTGCCGGGAGCCGGATGTGGAAAAGCTGCGGGAAAAGCTTGCTTTCCTCGAACTCGCCCGGCCCCGTAGGATGAAATCCATGACAGAGAAAGAGTTTTTTCGTGCTTCGGGACGGCGTCCGGATGCGATGCGCCCGGTGAAACTGACTCCCGGCTACACGTCGATGCCGGAGGGTTCCGTACTGATTGAGGTGGGCCACACCCGCGTGCTGTGCGCGGCCACGGTGGAGCAGGGCGTGCCCGGCTGGATGCGCAACAGCGGGCGCGGCTGGGTGACGGCCGAGTATGGCATGCTGCCGCGCGCCACGCTGACACGCACGGCGCGCGAGTCGGAGCGCGGCAAGGTGGGTGGGCGGACACATGAGATTCAGCGGCTGATTGGCCGCTCGCTGCGCGCGGTGGTGGACATGCAGGCGCTGGGCGAGCGCACGGTGATTCTGGACTGCGATGTGCTGCAGGCCGATGGCGGCACGCGCACGGCGGCCATTACGGGGGCCTGCACGGCGCTCGCGATTGCCTGCCAGCGGCTGGTGAAGGCCGGGACGCTGAAGGCTTCTCCGCTGAAGCAACTGGTGGCCGCCACCAGCGTGGGCATTGTGGAAGGCACGACGCTGCTGGACCTGGCCTATGAGGAGGATTCGCAGGCCGAGGTGGACATGAACCTGGTGATGACCGAGGACGGCGGACTGGTGGAAGTGCAGGCGACGGCCGAGCGGCAGGCGTTTCCGCGCGCGCGCATGCTGGAGATGATGGATTATGCGGAGAAGGGCAT
>DATGLJ010000049.1:0-8103 GCA_035294185.1 Occallatibacter sp.
TCGCTTTCGGCTTCGGTGTCGCCGGCGCGGGCGGCGGCGCGGTCCACAAACCAGCGCACCAGCCCGCCGGCAAAGATGGGCAGCGTGGTGCCGATGGGCAGATATGCGCCGACGGCGAAGGTGAGCGAGCGAACGCCGAGCAGTTCGACGCCGATGACAAGAGACACGCCCAGCAGCACCAGTCCCCAGGGCAGCTTGCGGCTGAGAATCCCGTTGATGACCGTGGCCATCAGCCGCGCCTGCGGCGCCGGAGCAGCCGGGCTGCCGATGCCCTGAATCCACGCCACCTCGATGCGCCCGGTAGCCGGCGAATAGAGATACTTGCCGTCCTCAAGCTCCGTCGAGCCGATCGAGTTCAGGACCACATACTCCGACCGGCTGTGTGTCGTCTGCGTCCTGCCGTCCGCGCTTATCACGTGAATCTCAGCGGGCAGCTTACTTGCGCCATTCTCCTGTACGGAGACGCCGGCGTGCGCCGCGTGCAGGTCCCACGGCCTGGCCATCGCATGGAACTCCTGGAGGCCGGTGTTCATCAGGTTGAGCGTGAAGCCGATGACCACGGTCGAAACAACTACGCCGATCATCAGCGCGATCTGCTGCGCCCGCGGCGTGGATCCGACGATGTAGCCGGTCTTCAGGTCCTGCGAGGTGTCGCCGGAGTTCGACGCCGCGATGCACACCACGCCGCCGATGGTGATGGCCAGCGCGCCGAAGGCCGGCGCCGTCCATCCCTGCACCAGGAAGATGGCCGCCGTCGCCATCAGCGTGGCGATGGTCATGCCGCTCACCGGGCTGGCCGACGAGCCGACCAGCCCCACGATCCGCGAGCTGACCGTGACAAACAGAAAACCGAAGACCACCACCAGCAGCGAAGCCGCAAGATTCGCCGGCCAGCCCACGAATGCTCCCGGCACCGGCTTGAATTCGAGAAAGAGGAACATGCAGGCCACGATGAGCAGCGAGCCAATCATCACCACGCGCATCGAAAGGTCGTCCTGCGTCCGCGCCGGCTGCGATCGCTCCGCCGCCGCGCCCGGCCGCATGGTTTTAATGCCCTCGATCAGCGCATTCCAGATGGTCGGGATCGTTCTGAGCAGCGTAATCAGACCCGCGGCGGCCACGGCGCCTGCGCCCATCGGCTTGATGTAGGCCGCCCACAGGTCGCTGGGCCCCATCGACGCAATCGGCGCCTGCCCGGGATACACCGGCTGCGGCAGATCCTTGCCGAAGAAGTAGATCAGCGGCATGATGACGAGCCAGGAAACCACGCCGCCGGCGAAGATAACGCCAGCCACGCGGGGGCCGATAATGTAGCCTACGCCCAGATATTCCGACGTGGCATCGGCGGTGATGGCCGCCCCTTTCAGCACGTGCTGCGGTCCGAAGTCCGGCTTATACGCGGGCTCGCCCGGCCACACGGCAAACAGGTTTGCGTTCTGCAAAAAGGTGTACAACCCGCCGAGCCCGAGGCCGAGAAACACGCGGCTGGCAAGCGAGCCGCCTTTCTCGCCGGCGATCAGCACGTCCGCGCACGCCGTGCCCTCCGGATACGGCAGCGAGCCGTGCTCCTTGACGATGAGCTGGCGGCGCAGCGGAATCATAAACAGCACGCCCAGCCAGCCGCCGATAAGCGCCAGCATGAAGATGCGCGCGTATTCGAGATCGAAGCCGAGAAAAACCAGCGCCGGCAGCGTAAAGATAACGCCTGAGGCGATCGACTGGCCGGCGTTGCCGGTGGTCTGCACAATGTTGTTTTCAAGAATCGACGAACGGCCGAAGGCCCGCAGGATGCTGATGGAGAGCACAGCAATCGGGATCGAGGCCGCCACCGTGAGCCCGGCGCGCAGGCCCACGTACACCGTGACCGCGCCGAAGACCAGCCCGAAGAAGCAGCCGAGCGCCAGCGCCCGCACTGTAAGCTCCGGCGGTCTTTCGTGATCGGGGACAAAGGGCTGAAACTCCGGCGGGGATTCCTTCGGCGACAGTATGGGAGTATTCATTGGAACGGGCCTTTCTGAAGGGCGAGTGTACCAGCGCAGGCAAGGGTAGCAATAGTCCGGCAGGAGCTGCGGACGGTCGATCGGCGGTCCTGGGCTGCCGCAATGCGCTCCGTCGCTGCGCCCTTGCGCCGTTTTCCGCGCTTGCGCTTGCCCGCTGGACCGCTTACGGTAATGAGCATCACCCGGCCGCATCAGCGGAGGTTTTCCGGAATGACCGATCCCATGCTCGATCCCGGCTTCGACGCAAATCTCGATTCGACTCCGGCTCCCGCGGGGACTGGCGCGCCTGCTCCGGCCACGCAGTCTGCCGCAGGACAAGCGCGCAAACGGCCGCTCGAGCGCATTGAGATGCTGAGCGGCAATATCGCCATCACGCCCACGCATACGCCGCTCAGGCGCCTGCTTTCGCTCGACGCGCTGCGCGGCCTCACCATTGCCTTCATGATCATGGTGAACAACAATGGCGGCCCCGGCGCATGGTCACAGATGAAGCACGCCCGGTGGAACGGCCTTACGGCGACGGATCTGGTCTTTCCCACATTTCTGTTCGTCGTCGGAGTGTCGATTGTCTTTGCGTTTGAGGCGCGGCTGGCCCGCGGCGCCGCGCCGGTCCAGCTTAGGCGGCATACCGTCGTCCGCGCACTCATCCTGTTTGCTTTCGGCGTGATCGTCAATAACTTCCCGAGATTCCACGTCGTTCACATGCGTTTCTACGGCGTGCTGCAGCGCATCGCGCTCTGTTATCTCGCCGTCGGTCTCTTCTATCTTTGGGACCGCCGCGTCTCCACCAAAATCGCCGCGCTCGCCGGCTGCCTTATCGGCTACTGGATCCTGGTGCGCTGGGTTCCGGTGCCGGGCGCGGGAATGCCCGGGCGCGATATTCCGTTTCTCGACCGGGATCTGAATATTGTCGCCTGGCTCGACCGCCACCTGATGCCCGGCCACCTCTACGAAGACTTTCCGCTGCATAACGCCCGCGACCCCGAGGGCCTTCTCAGCACCATACCCGCCATTGGCACGACGCTCATCGGACTGCTCACCGGCATCTGGCTGCGCGCGGAGCGGTCAGTGCGCCTGAAGACTGCCGGCCTGGCGGCCGGCTCCCTCGGCTGTCTTATATCCGGCTATACCTGGGCGATCTGGTTCCCGCTCAACAAGAAAATGTGGACCAGCTCCTATGTCCTCGTCGCCGCCGGCTGGTCGCTGGCCGTCTTCGCGCTCTTCTTCTTCGCGATCGAGCAAAAGAACTGGTGCCGCAAGGGATGGAGCCGGGGATTGGCGTGGCCGTGGCTGGTCTTCGGCTCCAACGCCATCGCCGCGTATATGATCAGCGAACTGCTGCCCGGCATCCTGCTCAACATCCACTTTCTCTGGGACGGCCTGCGCATGAACCCCATCGGCTGGTCGCACCTGGCCGTCTTTTCGCACATCCCCGATCCCGCCTGGGCCGCATTCGCATACTCGGCGACCTATACGCTTATCTGCTTTCTGCCCGTCTGGGCCCTCTACCGCAACCGGATTTTTCTGAAGGTTTAAGAAATCGGCTCGGTCCCGGCAGCTACGCGCCCTCGGCCGCATTCCGCGCGCGCACCTTGAACCAGATCGGCGTGCCTTCGAATCCGAATGACTGACGGATCTGGTTTTCAAGAAAGCGCTCGAAGGCAAAATGGAGCTTCACCGCGCGGTCGGTAAACAGGATGAACGTCGGCGGCGCCACGGCTGCCTGCGTCATATAAAAGATGCGAATGCGCCTGGCCATCGGCACCGGAGCGCGCTGAAAATCGATGCGCTCCAGAAAGCGGTTCATCTGGCCCGTGGAGATGCGCTTACGCCGCTCGGCAGCCACTGACTGCACCGCGCGCAACAGCCGGGCCATAGCTTTTTGGTTTGGGCCGCCGGCGTGCGCGCTCGCTTCAAGGGCGGAAAGAAAAACCACCGGCGCGTAATCCAGATACTTGAGTGCGCGGCGAAGCTGGCGCTCGAAGATTTCGCGGTCGGCGGGCGGCCGTCCGTCGCTGCGGCCGGTCGTCACCGCGTCCCACTTGTTGACAACGATAATCACGCTGCGCCCGCTCTCGTGCGCGTAGCCGCCAATCGTCGCATCGCTCGCGGTTACGCCCTCGGTAGCATCGATAACCAGCAGCGCCACGTCGGCCGCTTCCAGGTGCCGCCGCGCCATCACGACAGATAATTTTTCCGCCATCAGCCGCGTCTTGCCCTTGCGCCGGATTCCCGCGGTATCGACGAAGCGGAGCTGCCTGCCCTCGAACTCAACCACTTCGTCCACAGCGTCGCGCGTCGTGCCGGCAATGGGCGAAACGATGGCCCGCGTGGTTCCGGTAAGGGCATTGAGCAGCGTAGATTTGCCCACATTCGGACGGCCGATGATGGCGATCGAGGTCTCTGCCGGCTCGAATTCTCCGTGGGTGCGAATCTTCGCCTGCCTCGCCTTGGCGGCGTCTTTGTCCCTGGCGTCTCCATCTCCATCGCCGAAACCGGATTGCGCAGTCTCCGCGCTCTCGCCCTTTTCCTTGCCGGATTGGGCGTTCACCGTCTCTCGCGCCGGCAACGCCGCGGCGAGAGCGTCGAGCAAATCGCCGATGCCCTGGCCATGCTCGGAGCTGATCGGGTAGACCTCGCGCAGACCCAGACGGCGGAAATTCTCAGCCTCGGCGGCCATGGCTGCGCCTTCTGCTTTATTTACCGCGAGAAATACAGGTTTGCCCCCGCGCTGCAGCATCCGCACCAGATCGTAATCGGGCCGGGCGAGTTCGGTACGCACATCGACGACAAGGATCAGCGCATCGGCTTCTTCCAGAGCCACTCGCGCCTGATTGAAAATCTCCTGCGGAATCAGCTCCGGATCGTCCGGGACGATGCCGCCGGTATCGACCAGGCGAAAGCTGCGTCCGTTCCAGTCGAACTCGCCGTAGATGCGGTCGCGGGTGATGCCGGGCTCATCGCCCACAATCGAGCGGCGGCTGCCGGTGAGCCGGTTGAAGAGCGTGGATTTGCCCACGTTGGGACGGCCGACGATGGCGACCAGCGGCAAAGCTGCGGCGCCAGGCTGTGCGGGAACTACCGATCTGCGATCAGCAGGCAAAGAGAGGTTCTCCGGCAAATAGACTTCTTTTTCAGTATCTCAGGATGACGGCCTCCGCCAGAAGGCGCAACACGCTCCTGACTACAATGGAAGCAGCCTAAGCGCCATGGCCTCTGCCGATCTCTCAAGCCGCACGCTGCCCACGCTGCACGAGTTCTTCGCGCCCGGCGGCATGCTGGCGCGCTCGCCTCTGCCGTACGAGTATCGGCCCGGTCAGCTCGAGATGGCCAAAGCCGTGGAGCGCGCCCTGGCCGAGCGTCGCCACCTGATCGTGGAAGCCGGCACAGGCACGGGCAAAACTCTCGCCTACCTGCTGCCCGCCCTGCGCACCGGCCGGCGAGTGATCGTCTCCACAGGCACCAAGGCGCTGCAGGATCAGCTCTTCTTCCGCGACATTCCTTTCCTCGAATCGCTCCTCGGCGAGCTGCGCGTCTGCTACATGAAGGGCCGCGCCAACTACCTGTGCCGGCATAAGCTGGTTACGCTGCGCAATCAGCCGATCCTTTCCGGCCTCGAAGAGATCGACGAGTACCGGCGCATTGCCGAGTGGGAGCAGATTACCGAAACGGGCGACCGCGCCGAGCTGGACGATCTGCCGGAGACCAGCGCTCTCTGGCAGAAGCTCGATGCCCGCGCCGAGGCCTGCATCGGCAGCCAATGCCCGGACTACCGCCGCTGCTTTATCACCGAGATGCGCCGCCGTGCGGCCGAGTCCGACATCGTCATCGTGAATCATCATCTCTTTTTCGCCGATGCTGCCGTGAAAGAGATGGCCGCCGCCGCGCCGGACGCCGGCGTATTGCCTGAAGCCGCTGCGGTGATCTTCGACGAGGCGCATGAACTTGAAGAAGTGGCGTCGAGCTATTTCGGTCTCTCGGTGAGCAACGTGCGGTTTGAAGAGCTGGCGAGAGACGCCGAAATCATGCTGCGCGGCAAGGAGGATGGGTCCGGCGTCATCGGCCTGATGCCGCAGTTGCGCGACCGCGCCCGCATGCTGTTTGCGGCGCTGCCCGCAGGCGGCGATGGGCGGCAGCCGTTTTCAAACCGCGAAGAGTTTCTCGAAACCTCCGGCGACCTCTACCTGGGCGTGCGCGCCACGCTCAGGCAACTGGAAGCGGAACTCGATCGGCTGAGCGAAGCCGATGAAGCGCAGGGGCTCAGGATGCGCGCCGCGCGGCTGCGCACGGAGCTTGAGTTCGTGCTCGAATCGAACGCCAGCAACATGGTGTATTGGCTCGAACATCGTGGCGGCCGGGCCGTCAGACAGGACCAAAGATCGTCCGCTTCCCGTAGCGGTGCGCGCGCAACTTTCGTGCAGGCCACGCCCATTGATGTCTCCGAACTGCTGCGCGAGCATCTCTTCGAGCGCATTCCCACGGTTGTGCTCACCTCGGCCACGCTCACCGTGCAGGGCGGCTTTGAGCACATCCGCCGGCGTCTGGGCCTTGCAGAAGCCCGCGAGCTGGTCGTGCCGTCGCATTTCAGATACGGCGAGCAGGCGCTGCTCTATCTTCCCCCGGAGATGCCCGACCCGCGCGACGCCGCATTCCCCGAGGCCGCGGCGCAATGCATCCGGAGCGTGCTCGAAATTACCAAAGGCCGAGCCTTCTGTCTCTTCACAAGCTACAGCCAGATGCGCGACCTCTACGAACGCCTGCTGCCGGTGCTCGACTATCCGCTGCTGCTGCACGGCAGCGCGCCGCGCAAGGCGCTGCTCGAGGAGTTCCGCTCCACGCCAAATGCCGTGCTCTTTGGCACGTCGAGCTTCTGGCAGGGCGTCGACGTGCAGGGCGAGGCGCTGAGCTGCGTCATCATCGACCGGCTGCCCTTTGCGGTTCCCAGCGATCCGGTTGTCCAGGCGCGCATGAAAGCCATCGAAGAAGCCGGCGGCAAACCATTCTTCGACTATCAGGTGCCCGAGGCGGTGCTCACTCTCAAGCAGGGCTTCGGGCGGCTCATCCGCTCGCTCGAAGACCGCGGCGTGCTGGTGCTGCTCGACCCTCGAATCCGCACGCAGCGCTACGGCCGCACCTTCCTCGGCAGTCTGCCGCCCTACCGCACGACCAACACGATTACGGATGTGGAAGCTTTCTTCTCCGCGCGGTAACGAACCGCGCGCCTTGCCATGGCGCGCCGGCAAAGCAGCGACAGCGCGGTGAACAGGGTCCTTGTGCGGATTCCGGCTCGCAACCGCGTGCCGATCAGAAGAGCGCGTCTGCCGGGCGCGCTGCTTCAGCTTTCCTGGATCTTTGAGCTGCTTCTATCGCGAGTGCGGAATTTATCGCCGCCCGGAACTCATTTCCGTTCAGTTCTGCATAGTACTGCCAGAACAAATACTGCCCCAAACGAGCTGAAGATGATATTAAATGTGCCTGCGCAAAGAAGAGTCGACCAGAGGCTGGCAGCGGCAATGATAAATGGCTGCTGCTTTGCAATGGCCTCGCGGCGCAGATACAACCATACAGACACAAAATAAATAGTGAATAAGATAAGTCCTATAAGTCCAATGTGCAGCGACAAAGCCAAAGGCGCATTGTCGATAAGCATCGGCATATCCGTAAATTTTGCATTTTGCGTAATTCCCATTCCAAAAAGTTGATGCGATAGCGATGCCTGGCCCAAAAGCTGGTAACCGTACGTCCACTCTTCGATTCGATCAAGCAGCGATGATACATCCTGCAGCCCGCTTGGGTTGCCTTGAGCAAGCGAATTCAGGCCCGCGAGGATGGTTGCAATGCCGAGGACGAAAAAGAGAGCCGGCTGCCACAGTCCGCGTCGCGGCTTCTTTCCGAAGGTCAGAATAAGCGCATATACGCAGGCGCACGCAAACAGCAGATAACATAATCGCGTAAGCGTCGTATAGCAGGCGAATCCCGAAGCGGCCAGGAGCAGTAGTCCGCTTGCCCGATGATGCTTTAAGAGCGCCACGCCTAAAGCGCCGCAGAATGAGCAAAAAATGCCATACTCCAGCGGAGAGCTGAAAAGACTGAAGGCTCTTGT
>DATGLJ010000050.1:0-9608 GCA_035294185.1 Occallatibacter sp.
CGGCTGCAGTGCCATAGCCTGCGGCTCGACGATGCGGTTGTGTTTGCCGGCCGCGTAAATCGTCCCTACCGTTTTTTTGCCGGCGCCTCGCTGTTTGTTCTTTCGTCGCGGCACGAGGGCATGCCCAACGCGCTGCTGGAAGCCGCTGCCGCCGGTCTGCCGCTGGTGGCGCTGCCCGCCTCGGGCGGCGTGGCGGATCTGCTCCGCAACTGCGCTGGCGCATGGCTGGCGCCGGAGATTTCGGCCTCGTCTCTGGCCTGGACGCTGACCGCGGCCTTGCGCGCCCTCACGCCCGGAGCGCGCTTCCGGCACGCCTTCGCGGCCGGCCCGGCGTTGGCCGCCGGGCGGCATCGGCCTGCCGGCGGGTCGCGCCGGAGTCGGGCCCGAGGCGTTGGATCTCATGATCCCGCTGGTTTTCCCAGGACGATTTAGTGCTTGACAGACTTCCTGAGTTGGATTTTCCTGTCTCTACTGTTGCTTTTCGAATTGGCAGAATATTGAGTCCCCGGATGCTCATCATCGGGTGAACCGGCCTGCGGACAGGGGCGGCCGAGTTGAGTTGCCTGGCCTCCCAACGGCGGCAGGTTCCCCGTAAACGGCTCCACGCTGTCTGCGGAGCCGCGCAGGTATTTGGGGCTGGGTATGCCGGGCCGCGCACTCGATTTTCTGCTGGCAGAAATTCTTCTCTTTCTGCTGTTTCCGATTTTCGCTCTCGGGTTTCTCCTCAGGAAGCTTATCCTCTTGCTGCGGCGGCAGATGGGCTGGCCGGCAGAGTGCAAACAGCCTCCTCGAGCGCCAGTTCGCCCGCTTGTTTTCGCGCGCGCCATCGAGGCCTACGAAGAGCTTATCGACATGACGGCGCAGGCCTCCGATCCCGGAATGCTGCGCGGTATGGCCCGGGCGAGGCAGAAGTGAACCATCACATTGTGCAGTTGATTCCCGGGCTGGATCGAATCGCCGGGGCCGAGCGGCAGACGATGCTGCTCGCCGAAGGGCTGCGGCGGCGGGGATGGCGGGTAACCGTAGTGGCGCTTTCAGGCACAGGCGCATCTCAGGCCGCCAGGCTGAGCGCCGCGGGCGTCGATTTCCTCTGCCTCGGCATGCGCAAGGGACTCGCCGATCCGCGTGGATGGTGGCGCTTTCAGCGGTGGCTGCGCCGCGAGCGGCCGAATGTGATTCACGCGCACCTGCCCCACGCAGCATGGTTTGCGAGGTGGTCGCGGCTGGCGGCCCGGCTTTTCAATGGGCCTGCGCCTTTCCTCCATGCTTCCGCCGCCCCTGCCGTACCCGTCTTCGTTCCCGTCTTCCTTGACACGCTGCACAGCTCTGCCGCAGGCGGGATAGGCCGCAGGCTCGGCTACCGCTCAAGCCGCTGGCTGCCGGATTGCGTTACGGCCGTCAGCCGGGCCGCAGCCGAAGCGCATTTGCGCGCCGGCATGGTCAGCCCCTCTCGGCTGGAGATTGTGCAGAATGGCGTGGATGCCGAGGCGTTCCGGCAGGATCCGCATGTCCGCGCAGCCGCGCGCGCAGAGCTGGGCGCAAAGCCGGAGATGGAGGAGGAGTTCCTGTGGCTGGCCGCCGGGCGGCTCGATCCGGTGAAGGACTATCCCACGCTGCTGCAGGCGATGACCCGCGTTCCGGCTCCGGCGCGCTTGCTGATCGCCGGCTCCGGGCCGCTCGAGGCCGGACTTCGAGCCCTCGCCGGCCGGCTGGGATTGGCCGAGCGCGTCCGCTTCCTCGGGTTTTGCGGCGATATAGCGCGATGGATGCAGGCAGCCGATGGGTTTGTGCTGGCTTCGCGCCGGGAGGGCTTGCCGATGGTGCTGCTGGAGGCCGCAGCCGCCGGGCTGCCGGCTGTGGCAACCGACATTCCGGGCACGCGCGAGGCGATTGTCGACGGACAAACCGGCCGGCTGGCCGCGCCCGGCGATCCGGCGGCGCTTGCTGCGGCCATGAAGACAATCATGCAATTGTCCGGCGCGGAGCGGGCGGCGATGAGCGCCCATGCCCGACAGCGGGCTGTGAAGCAGTTCGGCATTGAAGCGGTGCTGGACCGATGGGAGCGGCTCTACGCAGAGACGATGGCCGCCCGCGCCCGGTCTACTGCGCGCGCCGCATGCGTTTCCGGATCGCAGCGGCGCGACGGCGCCAGAGAACGCCAGCCGCATAAAGCCGCTCCCCCGGCGAAAGGCGGCGCAGCGGAAATTCCCTGACAATCCGATCGACCGAGGTGAACTGCGCGGCATGGCTGCGGAGAAATTCCCGGAGAACCATCGCTTCCCGGTCGCCGGCCGTGGCCGGATGCAGGCAGATCGTCCACAGGCCGCGGGATTTCTGCTGCGGCGTCCAGAGCTGCTGCGGAATCCAGACGAGCCCGCCGCGCCGGAACGGGATTCGCGCGAATCCGTCGGAGAGTATTCCGATGCCCTCGGCGCGCAGCGCGCGCAGCGTACGCGCGTCAAAGCCGTGGCGCGGAGCGGCGAAGATTCTGGGATTTAGCCCGTGGCTGCGCAGTATCTCGAGACCGGCGCGAATCCATGCGCGCTGCCTGTCTTCGGGAACGCCGGCGAATTCGGAGGCGCGCCTGACGCCGACAAGCGTGCGGCCCCTGCTTTCGCACAGATGCCGGTAGCCGTGCAGGGCAATCTCCGCGCCGGCGCGCTGCAGCTCGCGCATCGCGGCCCAGAACTGCGGATCGGGCCGGGAAGACGCGGCCAGCTCCGGATCGGCATTGGCAGGGACCACGGCGAGAATGGGGCGCAGATCGAACTCCTCGATCAGCGGCAAAAAACGCCGCCAGCCCTCCTGCGGCATCGCCGGGCAGAGGTCGTCGAAGCGGAGCAGATATTGCGCCGGCTCAGGCAGCCTCACTGCGCCTCCGTTTCCGCTCTGCGCAGCAGCCGCCGCGCCCAGTAGCCGAGAAAGAAAAATGTGGCCACCGTCCACAGCGAAGTAGCCAGCGCAATGCCGGCGACGCCGAACCGGCGCATAAGCACGATGTTGAGGACGACATCGAGGATCAGATTGAGCGCGCCGCAGTAGAAGACCAGATCGGTGCGCCGCATGGCGACAAGAAAACGGTAAAAGACGCGGCTGGCGACGAAGAACGGAATCTGGATGGCGTACATGGCGAGCACAGGCGCAACCGCCTGCGTGTCTCCGGGCCCGAAGGCGCCGCGCTCGAATGCCAGCCGCACGATCCAGTGCGCACCTGCGATGAAACCCGCGGCGATGGGAGCCGAGATCAGCGCCGTGATTCCCAGCCATGTGCGCAGCGTGTGGCGGCAGGCTCTCCAGTCGCGATAGGCGACGATCCGCGAAATATACGGCACGATGGCCGTGGAAATTGCGCCACCCATGAGCGTGAGCACGACGCTGACGAAGCGATTGGCGTAGACGAGCGCCGACACGCTGCCGGCGGGCAGCATGGCAGCCATGGACTGATCGACCAGCAGGCCGCCTGAAGCCACCACGCCGCTGAGCAGCACCGGCCCGTACTGATGGGCAACCTCGCGCGTGGCCTCGTTCATGCCGTGCCACCGGAGCCTGAACCGGTAGCCGCTGGCGTGCATCATGCCCGCGACAATAACGGCGTGAGCCGCCGAACCGGCGAGCATCGCGTAAACCACCGCCCAGATGCCCAGCCGATGCCCGAGCGTAAGCGCTGCGAGGATGATGGAGATGGAGATCGCAGCCGGCGCAAGCGCAGGCAGGGCGAAATGATCGAGCGTATTCAGAACGGCGGTGCAGTTGGTGGCAATGCCGGTAATGAGCACCACCGGCAGCAGCGCGTAAAACAGCCGGATGGAGAGCGCGAGCTTGGCCGGCGCAAAGTGCGAGGCGATCAGCGGGAAGATGGCGCGCGCCGACAGCGCCATCGCGCACGAAGCCGCCGCGAGCAGCAGGCACATCCATAGCATGGAGCCTGAGAGAAGCTGCTGCGCGCGCTCCGGACCTTCGCGCTCCCGCACGCGGATAAGAGTCGGTACCAGCGCCTGGTTCATCGACTCCGAGATGAGGTTGACGAGCAGGCCGGGAATCAGCGCCGCGGCCAGAAAAGCATCCATGGCGTCCGAGCGGCCATAGACGCCGGCAACAGCGACCTCCTTGAGCATGCCGGCCAGCTTGACCACAACGCCCACCGCGCCTACGGAAACGGCCGCGCGGAAGATGCTGCGGTTGACGCTTGCGGCGTCGAGTGCGGGCGCGGTCTGCGTGTTCGATGGCATGGGCGATCAGCCAAGACTCTCTGCGTGCAGGCCGCCGAACGAACCGGCCCCGTCATGCGCGGGAAAACAGTACGCCAGAGCGGCGGGATCCTCTTCGGCGCAGCGGCCGGCCAGCGCAACGATTGCAAAGAGCAGCCAGGTCACGCGGCTTTCTTCCACCGTAAGCGTAAGCGAGGTGATGGCCCACGCGATGAGCGCGACGAGAAGCGCCAGGCGCAGGTGGCCGGCTGTTCCGGCCGCCGACCGGCAGACGAGAACGACGATCGTGACAGCAAGCGTAACGGCGCAAAGCCCACCCGCTACTGCGATCGAAAGCAGCGTGTTGTGGGCCGTGTCTCCCGGCGCCAGCCGCGCGGCGGCCACGAAAGTTCCGGCGCCGGTACCGAAGACCGGTGCGCGCGCAAAGGCGCGCCAGCCCGCCTGCCAGATATTCACCCGCTGATTGAGGTCCCCGCCCGCCAACTGCTGCGGGATCGTAGCCAGGCGATAAAAGATTTCATGCGGAATCACGAGCCAGAGACCGGCAGCCATAGCCGGCAGCGCCAGAAATCCAAGCAGCACGGCGCGAAGATGAGTGCGCGCCAGAATCGCCGCGCAGCCCGCCAGAGCCGCGACAGCCGCAACGAAGCCGCCGCGCGAGGCGGTGAGCAGAACCGCGACCAGCCCGGCCGGCAGATAGCCGAGGGCGAACAGGCGGCCCGGCCAACGCGATTCGCCGCTTTCGAGCAGCGCCGCAAGCGGAAAACCGATATCGAGAAAACGGGCTACGTCGTTCGGATCCTGGCCATAGGCGGCAAAGCGCGCCTGGCCGGCGGCAATCGCCTCGGGCGAGCTGAAGCTGGCCAGCGTGAGCAGCGCCAGCACCCAGGAGCCGGCGACGAAGGCGCGCAGAAGCGAGCGCAGATCGCGCGGAGTGTCGGCGAACTCCCACACCAGCCAGACGGCCATCATTTCCTGAAAGAAACCGCGAATTTTCTCAAGAGTCGCGGCTTTGTCGATTGTCCAGAAAAACGAGCAGCAGAAAAACAGGTAGAGCGCGAGCGCCGCCCATTGCAACGCGCCGGGCGCGCGGATGCGGCCGCTCTCAAACACCGCAGGAATGGCGACAACGAGCAGCAGCACGCCGGCGATGCGCGCTGCATTGCCCAGCGGAGGACCGACGTCGAGCGAGTACTCCCACGGAATGGCGAAGGCATAGACAAGCAACAGCACCCAGGCGAGCCGGCGCATCGCTAGTACCTCTGCGAGTAAACCAGCGCCGAGTAGATGGTGACGCCGATGGTGGATTGAATCGCCGACTCCATTGTGCGGTTCCACAGGTTACGGCCTACCGAGTCGGGAACATAAATAATGTCGCGGTCGCGTACGATTTCGTCGGGGTCCTGGCCGCGCAGCATGCGCCTGAGGTTGAGCGTCGTGAGCGTGCGGCCGCCCTTCTGCTCGCGGATGAGAATGGCTTTGCCAGCGGCGGCATTCATCGACGGTCCCCAGGCCAGAGAAAGCGCCTGCACCACGGTAAGCCCCTGCACCGGATCGACCGGGAATCCGCCGGGGCGGATGACATCGCCGACCACATAGACCAGCCCTGCGCGGCTCACCTGAACCGTATCGCCGGGGCTGAGCTCGGGGTTGTGATCGCCGGCCGGATCGGCGCCGGTAGGGTCGAGGACGACCGGGTGGGGCGTCTTTGGATCGCTCGCGTGGTAGATGTTCACCAGCCGGCCGGCATTGGGCCCCAATCCCGATGCGGCAGAGATCAGATCGAGCAGTCGATGGTGGATGGTGTAGGGATAAACCCCGGGATGAGCCACCTCGCCGAGCACGCTCACATCCTGACCGGCATAGGAAAGGACAAGCACGGAGACGAGCGGGTGCAGCAGCATGCCTTTGGACAACAGCGCAGCCTCGATGGCGTGCGCTGCGGCGAGCTCGTCCATGCCGCCGACCCGCACCTCGGCAACCATGGGCAGCGTAACCGTTCCTGCCGCGGAAACGCGCACGGAAGAATGAAACTCGGGCGTGTGCGCTTCGCTGATGTCGAGCAGATCGCCCGGCCCGATAGGCCCGGGCATGGCGGCTGCAAGAACGGGCGCAGCGCCGGCTGTGGCTCCGCCGGCCGCAGCGGCAAGCGGCGCAGCAGGCGCATCCCACACCTGCGGCGCTTCTTTCGGGTCCGGCAGGCTGCGCCGCTCCTCGGTCTGCGGAAAACTGGCCACGCCGGTCGGCAAGCCCGAGGTGCTGGGAGTCGGCGCCTGCGCGCGCAGCAGGACGCCGGCGGCAGCGAGCAGGAACAGCAGAAGCGGCATCGCGCGCCCGGCGCCGCTGCGCATCGATTCGCTCATAAAAACACCTCCAACAGCCGCCCAAAGGCCGACAAAAAATGCAATGGCGAGATAGAGCGGCAGATCGGGAGAAACAGGCCTGACCGGCTGGCGCGCCGGATCGACGACGCGGATATTCGAACCGCGCACGCCGGCGGCGAGTCCGGCCTCCTGCACCTTCGCCAGCACCTGCAGGTAAAGCTCCTGGCTGGCGTTGGCCTCACGGCGCAGCAGCGCGTACTCGCCGGCGGCGCGATTGGATCTGAGCGCTTCCGCCGTCGCCTGCGCAAGGCTCTGCCGCGCCAGTTGCTCGCGATCTGCCGCTGTCTGCCAGTTGCTGCGGAAGCGGTCGACGAGCTTTGCATCCTCCTGCTGCTTTTGCCGGTCGAGATCCTGGAGCTGCCGGTTAATCTCGACAACGCGCGGAAAATTCGGCCCGTGCTCGGCGCCGAGCTGCGCCGCTTCCTGCTCGAGGTCGCTCCTGCGCGCATGGATCTGCCGAAGAGCGGCCGTGGCAAGACCGCCGTTCTCTTCCTCCAGGCGGGGATCTGTGGCGATCACCCGCTCCGGGTCGCCCTGCGCCGCGGCGCGGTACTCGGCCTCGGCCAGGATGCGGTCGGTCGTGGCGGCAACAAGCTGACGGCTGAGCTCGTCGATCTCCAGCGCGGCCGGGTTGTGCTCGGTCTCGCCGGGCTCTGCGCTGGCGGCAGCCTGCGGCGTGGCCACAATGCCATGGGCGGTCTCGAACTCCGCCAGGCGCTGTTCGTCGGCGTCGACGCCGGCCTTCAGCTCCCGGAGCTGGCGGTCGAGCCAGGTGGACGCTTTCGCGGTCGCTTCGATCTGGCTCTCGCTGTCCTGCTCCTCATAGGCGCGGATCAGTCCATTGACGACTGCGGCCGAGAGCGCAGCGTCGCGCGAGCGGAAGCGAATCTCGATAAGAAGCGTCCGCGGCACCGTCTCCACGCGCAGGCGGCGGCTGAAGCGGTCGAGAAGCCAGGCCTGCGCTGCAGGCGTGGGCGCATCGGCACGGAATCCGGGAAAACGGCGGGCGAAATTTCCGCTGAATCCCGGCGACTGGTACAGGCGAAGGCCGGTGATAACCCGCCAGGCAAGCTGGTCGCTGCGCAGCTCGCCGGCAACGGTTTCAAGTTCGAGCGGAGCACTGAACAGCGAGGCAGACGCCAGCGAGTCCGCCGAACCGAGAGTCAGAGAGGAGGCCGGTCCGGTGCGCAGCTCGACTTTACCGCTGGCCTCATACTGATTGGGCGCAACTATACAGTAGACAAAACAGAGAAACAGCAGCCCGCCTTCAATCAGAAAGACCAGGCGGCGGCGCACGACAAGAAGCCGCCAGATCTCCGGCAAGGAAACGCCGCGGCTGCGCCGGCCCATTCGAGGAGGTGAGAGCGGCTCTACTTTTTCATCCGTGGTGACGAACTGAGCAGCAGGAGATTCCGCCACGCGCACCCGCCTCCATTGCCCCTCGCACAGGTTTTTTCCTGGAGTGCACGCGAGAGTTGTTCTGGGAGATTGCAGGTATTATTACCCATTTTTCCGGTATTTGGGGTGAGCAATTCCGGTTGTGTGGAAAAATGGGGACAAAATTCCCCCCAGGATAAGCCGGGACGGCATCGGACGGCGCAAAGGCCGGCAGCTTTCAGCCGAATGAATCGATGAAACGCGCGAATGTGCGCTTCAGCGCAGCTCGCTGCTCGATCGGCTGCTGCGATACCACTCCACCGTGCGGCGCAGCCCTTCGCGAAAGTCGACAAGGGGCCGGTAACCGAGCAGCTCTTCGGCCAGCCGGATATCGGCCGGCGAATGCTTCACATCGCCGGCGCGCGGCTCGGCATAGGCCGGCTCGCCCTTGTAGCCGGTCAGCTCGCGCAAAATCCTGAAGGTCTCCTTCAGGGTGATGCGCGACCCCGTGGCCAGGTTCATCGTCCTGCCGGCGACCTTTTCTGCGGGCGCAGCCGCGGCCAGCAGGTTGCCCTCGACCACGTTCTCGATATACGTGAAGTCGCGGCTCTGCTCGCCGTCGCCGTAGATTGTGGGTTGCTCGCCGGCCAGCATCTTGCGACAGAAGATGGCCAGCACGCCTGAATAGTGCGAGGTGGGATCCTGGTACGGGCCGAAGACGTTGAAGTACCGCAGCGTAACGGTCTCAAGCCCATAGACGTGAGCAAACGCACGCATGTAATGCTCGGCCGCGAGCTTGGCCACGGCATAGGGGCTTTGCGGCTGAGGCAGCATCTGCTCATGCTTGGGCAGTACAGGGGTATCGCCGTAGACCGACGACGAGCCGGCGTAGACAACGCGGCGCACGCCCGCCGCGCGGGCAGCGGCAAGCAGGTTCACGGTAGCATCGACGCAATTCACGTTGGTCGCAACCGGGTCGGCCACCGAACGCGGAACCGAAGCAAGCGCGGCTTCATGGAAGACAATCTCGATGCCGGCGCAGGCCTTTTTACAGGCCGCAGGATCGGCCAGATCGCCTTCGATGAACTCCATCGCTTCGAGGCCGGCAAGATTGGCCCGTTTCCCTGTGATGAAGCTGTCTATGCCGCGCACCGAATCGCCGCGCGACAGCAGCGCCGCGGCAATGGAGCGGCCGATGAAACCCGCCGCTCCGGTAACGAGATATCGAGCCAATGCTTTTCTCCGTGCCTGCAATTGACGGCGCTTCCAGAATATCGTTCTGAGGCGGCCGAGGCTGCGAGGCCATACAATCTTGCTCATGAGCATGACCATGAGCAGCGCCGCCGCCGCATCCGGCCGCGCCGAACAGTGGAAGCAGAGAATGAACGAGCGCCAGGCGCGGATCGGCATTATCGGGATGGGTTACGTGGGTCTGCCGCTGGCGCTGCTGTTCAGCCGCGAGCGGTTCTGCGTCACCGGTTTCGACATCGCCGGGGACAAGGTGTCGACGCTCAACAGCGGGCGGTCGTACATCGTGCGCATCGCGCAGGAAGAGATCGAGGAGGCGCGGCGCGCCGGCTTCCGGGCGACGTCGGATTACTCGGAGATCGCCGGCATGGACGCGGTCATCATCTGCGTG
>DATGLJ010000051.1:0-7886 GCA_035294185.1 Occallatibacter sp.
CGGCCAGATAGATACTTGCCGCAACGTTGGTCACTGCCTCAGCGATCACGCCGATAATACCAATCTTCTGGCTGTTGGTCGCAACAAGCATATGTGCGTATGGGGCACATGAGTAGCGTATGATGTTAGCTAAGAGCAGCATGCGAAGATATTCGATCGTGTGCGACGCATAATCAGCCCCTACCCAAACACGCAGGATACAGTAACCGGCGACAATCAGAGGCAGGCCCGTTACCAAAAGGATCGTTGCAGTGTAGCGCGTCACGCGCGCCAGAATCGCGCCGAGTTCCCGCGGGCTGCGCAGAACGCTCAGCGCCGACACAGACGGCAAAAGCGGAGCCAGAGCCGCGCCCAGGATAGCGATAGTAAAATTCGTCGGAAGGGTCGCGATCGAGTAGAAGCCGGTCTGGCCAAAGTCGTACTTTCCTACGATAGTTACATCCAGACCGCTGACGCACAACATACCCGCAGTCCAGACGGCGAGCGCAGAACAATAACCGAATATCTTCCAGACAAGACTCAGATCGATCTTACGCAGACTAACCTGAACATTCGAAGCCCATCGGCGCCATGCTTCGATCTGCAGCAGTCCCGTGAAGACATTGACCGCCGCTACCAATGCCCCCATCACTGCGAGGCTTCGATGGCAGGCCACCGCCGCGACAATCACCGCGGCATAAAGAAGCCGATTGATCACCAGGATGCTTGTTGGAGCGGCATATCGCTGAAGACCGTAAAAAATAGCCGAAAAGCTGGAACAGACCAGCCCGAACGAGAGCGAAAAGCCAACGAAAACGATGCTGAGCCTTACATCGCGGTAAAGGCCGCCCGGCATATCGTGAAACAGATGCGGCACCTGCCAGGCCAGAACCAGCGTCAGGCCAAGGCCAACGATACTGGTTGCCAGCATGAGCAGCAACCCGGCGCTGGCGTGCATGCTTGCGCCCGCAGCATCTTTTCTGGCCTCGTATTCCGCTACATACTTCGAAATCCCGGTCTGTATTCCGAAATCAAGATAATTGACATAGGCGCCTAGCTGCAGAATCAACACCCACGCCGAATAGGTCTGCACCGAAAGCCGATGGGTGAGATACGCAGGCAGAACAAGAGCAATCGCCGCCGTCAGAAATGTGCGAATCAGATTGATAAAGGAATTCTGAGCAAACGTGGCCGCAATTTTGCGCGGCTTTTCTTTCTCCGGCAGTGTTTCGATCGTCGCTGCAGACTCGGTATTGCTGCTTTGATTCAAGGCGCTTCCATTGCCGAAGCTCATGGCACTCCATGATTTTAAAGCATTCTCTGCGCTTATCCGGCGGCCCTGGCCGCGCGTGCCGGCCGGCCCCGCAGGGAGCATCGCAGGTGTGCAGATAAGTTCGATGCGCGGCCCGGGAGATTTTCTCTGGCGGAGCCGGCTGTGCCGGCCAACCGGGCCGGGTCGCGCAAAGACCCATAAGAACAGCGAATAGGACATAAAAACTTCTGTTTGGACGGGAGCGCCGGCATGCTTCGACACTGAATGTGTGTCGAAGAACCTGTTTTTCATCGGATTGATCCTTTCCGCGACGGGCCTTGTTTCACCGCCGCTGGCGCTGGCTATCGGGCTGCTCTTCGGTCTGGTCTTCGCGCAGCATCCTTTTCAAAGCTCCGCCAAGCAGCTCTCGAAGCTGCTGCTGCAGGTCTCGGTTGTCGGGCTCGGGTTCGGCATGGACCTGCAGCAGATTGTGCGCGTGGGCAGGTCGGGATTCGTCTACACGGCGTGCAGCATCACGTTTGCCATGATGCTGGGCTGGCTGCTGGGCCGGCTGTTCAACGTCGAGAAGCGGATTTCGTTCCTCATCTGCGCGGGAACGGCGATCTGCGGCGGCAGCGCCATTGCCGCCGTGGCCCCGATTGCCGAAGCCGAAGAGGAAGAGATTGCGGTTTCGCTGGGCACGGTTTTTGTGCTCAACTCGGTTGCGCTGCTCACCTTCCCGGCCATCGGCTGGCTGCTGCACCTGAACCAGACGCAATTCGGACTGTGGTCGGCGCTGGCGATTCACGACACCAGTTCCGTCGTAGGCGCGGCGGCCAAGTACGGCGCAATTGCGCTGGCCGTGGGCACGACGGTAAAGCTGGCCCGCGCGCTGTGGATCGTACCGATGTCCATCGGAACCGCAGCGGTGCGCAAGAGCAAGGCGCGCATTCAGTGGCCGTGGTTCATTCTCTTCTTCTGTCTGGCCGCGGTGGCCAATACCTACGTGCACGCCTTTGCGCCGGAGTACGCAACGATGAAACACCTGGGCGTGATCGGACTCACGGCTACGCTCTACCTGATCGGGACGGGATTATCGGTGGAGACGCTGAAGCGCGTGGGCGTGCGGCCGCTGCTGCAGGGAGTTCTGCTGTGGATCGTGGTCGCGGCTGGCTCGCTCGAGCTGATCCGCAGCGGCTGGATTCATCTGTAAAACATGGGTTGGCCGCTGCGCGCGCTATTTAAGGCGCGCGCCCAGCGGAACATCTTCAAGGAAGCCGGCGAGAACCGGCGCGCCGCCGGGCAGCGAAGCCGCAAGCAGCATGCCGTTTGATTCAAGGCCGCGCATCCTGCGCGGGGCAAGATTGGCCACGATGACGATCCTGCGGCCGATCAGTTTTTCCGGCTCGTAGTGCTGCGCAATTCCCGCCAAAATCTGGCGCTTTTCGTAGCCGAGGTCGACTTCGAGGCGCAGGAGTTTGTCGGCCTTGGGCACACGCTCGGCAACCAGAACCTGCGCGACGCGGAGATCGACTTTGGCGAAGTCGTCGATGCTGATCGCCTGCGGCGAGGCGGCGTTCTGGACAGCGTCAGCGGCCGGGCTACCCGCTGGATGAGCAGTCTCCGGATGCGGCTGCGCCGCCGGCTCGCTGGCCGGCGCGGCGACGGGCGCGGTGCTGAGGCGCGCGCTGGCCTGCTCGGGCGGAACGGCGTGGACCTTCGCAGCGGGCGCGGGCTTGGCTGCGTCGGGATGCACGGCGGTGGTGGGCGTAAGCTTGTCGGCGTCGCCTTTGTTGGTGCTGGTGGTGGGGGCGACGGAGGGCGATGCCGTGGCCGGATTCGGCTCCGGACTTTGACCCTGGCTGGCCGATTCGATAGCGCTGCGGTTGTTCTGGTCTTCGAGGTTCTGCATACGCTCGACTGCGTCCTTTTCTGCGCGGGGAAAGAGCGGCGCGGGCTCAGCGAATTTCGTTCCGGGCCTGAGCCCTCCCCAGGCGAGGTTCGTTAAAAAGCTTTGCTTTGCCGCCTGCGCAAGTTCGCCCTGCCCTATTTGATGCCAGACTTTGGCTGCTGCGTCGGGCAGGATGGGATAGGCGAGAGCGGTGATAACGCGAATGGCTTCAGCAGCCGTGGCCAGCACGCGCGCCTGCAGCGCCGCATGATCGGCGTCGCTGCGCTCGGCGGGCTTTTTCCAGGGCGCGTTGGCGGTCAGGTAGCCGTCGGTTTCGGCCACCAGGAGCCAGAGGCTCTTTAGCGCTTCGGAGAAATTCAGGTCGTCAAAAAGAGCGCCAAAGGCGGCAATGGTTTTCTCGGCGCTTGCGCGCAGGCTGGCTTCGGCCGGGGTTTCGGCGCCAGGCTCCGGCACGGCGCCGCCGAAGTATTTGTGCACCATGTTGACGACGCGGCTGACCAGGTTGCCGTAGCCGTTGGCGAGGTCGCCGTTGTAGCGCTGCACCAGTGCGTCAAAGGAAAAATTGCCGTCCTGGCCGAAGGGAATTTCGCGCAGCAGGAAGTAGCGCAGCGCATCGGCGCCGAGGATCTCCTGCACCGTCTCTGCGCGGACGATGTTGCCGCGCGACTTCGACATCTTTCCCTGGTCGAAGAGCAGCCAGCCGTTGGCGCGCACCGAGCGCGGCGGCTCGATGCCGGCGGCCATCAGAAAGGCCGGCCAGTAGACGCAGTGGAACCGGCTGATCTCCTTGCCGATGAGGTGCAGGTCGGCGGGCCAGTATTTTTTGAACTTTTTCTGGTCCTCGGCGCTGTCCGAGCCATAACCGATGGCAGTTATGTAGTTAGCAAGCGCGTCGAGCCAGACGTAGATGACGTGCTTCTCGTCGCCGGGAACGGGGATGCCCCATTCGATGGTCGTGCGGCTGATCGAGAGGTCCTTCAGGCCGCTGCGCACGAAGCTGACGACCTCGCGGCGCGTGGACTCGGGGCCCATGAATCCGGGATTGGCCTCGTAGAACTCGAGGAGCCTGCGCTCGAAGGCCGAGAGCTTGAAGAAGTAGTTTTCTTCGCTCACCGTTTCTGTCGGCCGGCCGCAGTCCGGGCAGAGCGTGCCGGGAGGGCCTTCGACATAAGCTTCATCGAAGACGCAGTACTGGCCTGTGTACGAGCCCTTGTAGATGAAGCCGCGGTCGCGGAGCGTGGCAAAGAGATGCTGCACGCCGCGCTTGTGGCGTGGCTCGGTGGTGCGGATAAAGTCGTCGTACGTGAGGCCGAGCCGGTCCCACAGCCCGCGAAACTCCTGCGCGATGGAGTCGGTGAACTCCTGCGGCGTGCGGCCGGCAAGTCTGGCGCTGCGCTCGATCTTCTGCCCGTGCTCGTCGGTGCCGGTAAGGAACCAGGTGTCGACGCCCAGGGCGCGCTTGCGCCGCGCGATGGCGTCGCAGACGATGGTCGAGTAGGCGTGGCCCAGGTGCGGGCGCGCGTTCACGTAATAAATGGGCGTCGTGAGGTAGTAGCGGCCTGGCTTTTGGCTGGAATCGGTCATTGGAGAGCATGGCTGCGCGGAGAAAAAGTGCGCGCAGCCGTCAGTTTCCATCTTACGGCATGCAAACAGAGGCGGCTTGCAGGCCTCAGGCAGCGCGCGACGCCTCTGCTAACCTTGAAGATTACGGAAATTACGGGGAAATCGACGTGGTTCTGGAACTGCAGAAGAGGCTTGGAGACGCAATTTGCGCGGTGCTTAAGGAAAAATACGGTCTGGCGGATGTGAATGTGCCGCTGGAGACGCCGCCCGACCTGCGCATGGGCGAAGCAGCCACGCCGGTGGCCTTTGAGCTGGCCCGCAAGCTGCGCAGGGCGCCGAAGGCGATTGCGCAGGAGATCGTGGCGGCGCTGGGCTCTCGGGGTGTCGATGGGTTTTCGGGGTTTGAGGTTGCCGGCGCGGGCTACATCAATGCGCGCCTCGATCGCGCGGCCGCCGTGCAGATGGTGATTCGCGCCGAAGGCCGTTCGCCGTCCGCGCAGCATGGGCATGCCCTTGTTGAGCATACGTCGATCAATCCCAACAAGGCCGCGCACATCGGCCACCTGCGCAACGCCATCCTGGGCGACACGTTTGTGCGCCTGTTGCGCGCGGCAGGGCAGAAGGTGGATGTGCAGAACTACATCGACAACACCGGCGTGCAGGTGGCGGATGTGGTGGTCGGGTTTCTGCATGTCGAGGGCAGGAGCGCGGCGGAGGTGCGTACGCTGGTTGCCGAGTGCGAGCGGCGGGCAGCCGCCGAAGGCCGCACCGCTGCGATCGATTACTACTGCTGGGACCTCTACGCGCGGACCTCGCGCTGGTACGACGAAGGAAACGATCAGGAGAAAGAAGCGCGGAAACGTCTGCGCTACGACACGCTCCACGCGATTGAGCATGGCGGCAACGAGACAGCCGAGGTTGCCGAGCTGATTTCGACGGCAGTGCTCCGGCGGCACCTTGAGACCATGCAGCGGCTGGGCATCGAGTACGATTTTCTGCCGCGCGAGAGCGAGATTCTGCGCCTGAAGTTCTGGGAGGCGGCCTTCGAGCAGTTGAAGAAGACGGGCGTGCTCTACTTCGAGAACGCAGGCAGGAACAAGGGCTGCTGGGTGATGGCGCGGCCGGGCAGCGCCGCGTTGCAAGTCCAAAACGGGAACGGTCCGAAGGACACAGACGAGGACGCGAAAGTCATCGTCCGCTCGAACGGCACCGTCACCTATGTCGGCAAGGACATCGCGTATCACCTCTGGAAGTTCGGCCTGCTGGGGCGGGACTTCGGCTACCGGCCATTTTTTCCATATCCAAAGCACATGTGCTGGATTTCGGCTGAGCACGGCGAAGAACAGCATCCGCACTTCGGCGGGGCGACGGCGATCTACAACGTGATCGACGCGCGGCAGTCGGACCCGCAGGCAAACGTGATTCAGGCGCTGCGCGGCATGGGCCACGAGAAAGAAGCCGGCAACTACACGCATTTCAGCTACGAGATGGTGGCGCTCACGCCGCGGTGCGCGGAGGATCTCGGCTACAGCGTGACGGACGAGGACAAGAAGAAACCGTATATCGAGGTGAGCGGGCGCAAGGGGTTCGGCGTGAAGGCCGATGACCTGATCGACAAGCTGATCGCCGCAGCGCGCGCGGAAGTGGACGCACGGCAGACCGGGGTCCCCGGCAGGCGGTCTTTGCCCGGCGGGGTAGAGATGGCGCGCGAGGAAGCCGACCGGCAGCGGATCGCCGAACAGATCGCCATCGGAGCCCTGCGCTACTTCATGCTCAAGTACACGCGCAATTCCGTAATCGCGTTCGACTTTAAAGATGCGCTGAGCTTCGAGGGCGAGACCGGGCCGTATATCCAGTACGCCGTAGTGCGCATCAGAAATATCTTCCGCAAGGGCGGGACGACGCCAGAGGCTGTGCTCGGGCAAGTCGGCGCTGCTCATGACGGCTTTTCGGATTACCTCAGCGGCGAATCCAACGAAGACATCTGGGCGCTCTGGCTGCGGGCGGGGCGGTTTTCTCTGGTGCTGGATCAGTGCATCGCCGCATCGGAGCCGGCGTATCTGGCCAAACATGCGTTCCAGCTGGCCCAGGAGTTCAACAACTTTTACCACAAGCATCACATCCTCACCGAAGAAGATGCTGGGCGGAAGAGGTTTCTGCTCGCGACGGCGGCTGTAGTGCTGCGCGAGCTGGTGCGCACGCTGGCCCTGCTGGGCATCGAGAGTCCCGAGGCGATGTAGGCTCTCTGGGAGCATAGAACTCCTGGTGAGAGAGCGGCGCATGCGCTGCGGGATTGTATGATGGCAGCACGGATTTTTCTTTGCCGTGCGGAGCTTTAGCCGCCGCGGCTCTTTTGCGCAAGGAGAAGAATCGAACATGAAAAAATCTGCCTGGGGCAAGACCGCCGACGGCGCCGCCATTTCCCTTTTCACGCTCACGAGCGGCAGGATCGAGGTAAGCATCACCGACTTTGGCGCTCACCTGGTGGCCGTGCGCACGCCGGACCGCAGGGGCCGCGTTGCCGACATTGCGCTCGGATTCGCGTCGGCCGAGGGCTACCTGAAGACGCCCAACGCCTATCTCGGCTCGCTGGTGGGCCGGTACGCGAACCGCATCGCCAGGGGCCACTTCGCGATCGACGGCAGGGACTACCAGATTCCCATCAACAACGGGCCGAATGCGCTGCACGGCGGCCCGGTCGGCTTCGACCGCTATCTGTGGAAGGCCGAGGAAGCGCCGAACGGCGTGGAGCTAACGCACGTGAGCCCGGATGGCGACATGGGCTTCCCCGGCACGATGACGGCGCGGGTACGCTATACCCTCGAAGGCGACACGCTGCGCCTCGATTACGCCGCGACCACCGACAAACCGACGATCGTGAATCTTACCAACCACGTTTACTTCAACCTCCGTGGCGATGATGACGGCGACATCCTCGGGCACGTGGTGCAGCTCAATGCCGACAGGTTCACTCCGGTGAACGGCGAACAGATTCCCACCGGCGAGATTGCCTCGGTCGCGGGCACGCCTCTCGATTTCCGCACCCCGCACGCCATCGGAGAGCGGATCGACGAGGACTACGACCAGCTCAGGCTCTGCCGCGGCTACGATCACAACTTTGTGGTGAACGGCCCGGCGGGCTCGCTGCGCCAGGCCGCGCGCGTCTCCGAGCCGGAGAGC
>DATGLJ010000052.1:0-5599 GCA_035294185.1 Occallatibacter sp.
CGAGCGCCGCAGCTCCGGCGAGGCGCTCGATCAGTCCGGCGTCTGGCGCTTCCGCGAGCTGTTGCCCATCCTCGACAGCATGGGCAACGCCGTAACCCTGCGCGAGGGCAACACGCCGCTCTATCATCTGCCGCGCATCTCCAGAGCTCTTGGCGTCGATCAGGTCTTTGCCAAGCACCAGGGCATGAACCCCACCGGTTCCTTCAAGGACACCGGCATGACGGCGGCCCTCAGCGTGGCGCGCGAGCGCGGCTTCGAGTGGGTCGCCTGCGCCTCGACGGGAAACACTTCAGCCGCCATGGCCGCCTACGCCGCCCGCGCCGGCCTGCGCAGCCTCGTGCTCATTCCCGAGGGCAAAATCGCCTGGGGAAAGCTTTCGCAGGCCATGGACTACGGCGCCGTCACCTGCCAGCTTCCGGTCGACTTCGACCGCTGCCTGCATGTGCTCACCGAGATCGTCCGTCAGGCGCCTATCTACCTGCTCAACTCCGTCAATCCCTACCGGCTTGAGGGCCAGAAGACGCCCGCCTTCGAGATCGCCGAAGCCTTCGACTGGAACGTCCCCGACCATCTCATCGTTCCCGGCGGCAACCTCGGCAACAGCTCGGCGCTCGGCAAAGGATTCCGCGAACTGCACGAACTCGGTCTGGTCGCGCGCATGCCGCGTATCTCCGTTATCCAGGCCCAGGGCGCCAATCCGCTGGCGCGCAGCTTCGCCGCCAGCAAGGGCGCAAGCCTTGAGCCGGTGGAAGCAAACACCCGGGCTACGGCCATCCGCATCGGCAACCCGGCCTCGTGGCGCAAGGCGGCGCGCGTCATCCAGGAAACCGGCGGCTGGTGCCTCGACGTTACCGAGGCCGAAATCGCCGTAGCCAAAGCCGAGATCGGCGCCGAGGGTCTCGGCTGCGAGCCGGCCTCAGCCGTCACCCTCGCCGGCCTCAAAAAGCTCCGCGCGCAGGGCAATATCGGCTCCGCTGAAACGGTCGTCCTCGTGCTCACCGGCCACACCCTCAAGGACGCCGACTACACCATCGACTTCCATCGCGGCACGCTGCTCACCGAGCAGGAGACCGGCGGCGCGGATTCGCCCATCGCCAAAGAAATCGCCGCGCTGCGCCGCAACGCTATCGCCGTCGAGGCCACGCCCGCAGCGGTGCTCGCCGCTATGAAGGACGCGACAGAATGAGCGACCCTGCGATGAAGCCGGCGCAGCCTCTGCACCTGCGGCTGCCCGCAACCTCGGCTAACCTCGGCCCCGGTTTCGACGCCGTGGCCGTCGCCCTCGATTTCTATCTTGAGATCGAAGCCGAACCGGCCGGCGAGTTCTCCATCGCCGCCGCCGGCCGCGACGCCGAGCGCTGCGCGCGCCTCGAAGACAACCTGATCCTTGAGGTCTACAGGAATCTGCTCACGGCCGAGGATCGTCCGGTCACCCCGCTGGCCATCCGCATGAAGAACGGCATTCCGCTTGGGATGGGCTGCGGCTCCTCGGCCGCCGGGCGTCTGGCCGCCATCGCCCTCGCAGTCCATTTCGGCGAGCTTGGCTGGGACGCCGGGCGCATTATCGAAGAGGCTTACCTGCTCGAAGGCCACCCCGACAACGTGGCCGCCTGCTGGCTGGGCGGCTTTGTAGCCGCTGCCTGCGAAGGCCGCAAGGTGCAGGCTGCTCGGGTTGTCCCTTCCGAGCGCTGGCGCGCCATCGTCGCCCTGCCTGCCGAGCCGCTCGCCACCAGCAAGGCCCGCGCCGTGCTGCCGGCGCTCTACTCGATGGCCGATGCCGTCGCCAACATCCAGTCCTCGACGCTCCTCGCTCTGGCCTTTGCCCACGGCCGCGGCGATCTTCTTCACCTCGCCATGCGCGACCGCATTCACCAGCCCTGGCGCGCTTCCATCTGTCCGCTGCTGCCTCCGCTTCTCGGCCTTGTCGGCCGGCACGGCATCCTCGGCGCAGCGCTCAGCGGCGCAGGCCCCGCGGTATTGGTCATCGTGGAGAGCGAGCAGAGCCTCGAACCGGCATCGGAAGCTATCCGCCGGGCCGCCGCACAGCCTGTCGAACTGCTTCACTGCCGCTTCGTTTCTGCCGGAGCAGCGCATGCAACAGCGGCTGCGGCCCGATAGCCGACCGCGCCGCCTGCGCTCCGGATCGGCCGACGTACACTAACACCCCGGTAATAACACAAGATGTTGATTACCTAGCGGTTACCTAAGATTCCTTGATCTTCTACTCCGGAACCCATACTCTCGCACACGAGAGCAGTTCTGGGGGAGGGCTGCTCTAGCGCCCGTGATCCTTTAGGGATCCGGGCGCTTCCAGCATCAGGCCGCTTTTGCCCGCCGTTTCGTGTTTCCGCCTGCGCCCGGCGGCTGCGGTCCGACCGAAACCGCAGCCTGCGCGCGCAGATCCCCGGATGCAGCGGCCGACTTTGCCCTGCAGGCGTTGCTTCGGTTCTCCGCGCTGCGACTTTGCGCCTCTTCCGGCATCAAATCCTGCTGTGTCATCTTGTACACTGAACCACGTGCAAAGGTTGTAAGGAGGAACATGGCAGGGGCAGGCGTATTTGAAGTGACGGACGCTACTTTTGATCAGGAAGTATTGAACAGCGATCAGCCGGTGCTCGTCGATTTCTGGGCCGTCTGGTGCGGTCCGTGCAAGGCGATTGCGCCCATCGTCGACAATCTCGCTGCGAGCTATGCCGGCAGGCTGAAGGTGGCCAAGGTAAACGTTGACCAGAACGGCGCAACGCCCTCGCGCTATGGCGTTCGCGGCATCCCCGCGCTGATCTTCTTCAAGGGCGGCAAGGTGGCCGACCAGATTGTCGGATACGTTCCCCAGGATGTCATCGAAGAGAAGATTCAACGTCTTCTGGCATAAATAATCCGGCATCCTGCCCGCCGTGAATTTCCCGGCCGGGCGCGCCCGCAGCCGGCTTGCCAATCGGCAGCGGCGCTTCAGCTTCAGTTGCCCCCGCGGAAACGGATGATCCTGCGGCGGTCGCGCTTCGACGGCCTGCGCTCGGGCGCAGGCATAAGCTGCTGCATCGCTCTTCGCTCCTCGGCAGCCTTGCTGCGCGCCTGGCGGCTCTCGTCGGATTCAAGGTAAAGCTTCTGCGCCTCAGAGGCCGGGCCGCGCACCTCGCTCAGCTCCAGCACCTCTACTTCGAAGACTCCGCCGTCGTTCTCGATGCGCAGCCGGTCGCCGCGATGCACCTCCCGGGCCGGCTTGGCGCGCACCCCGCCGGTCTCAACGCGTCCCAGCTCGCAGGCGCGCGCAGCCAGCGCCCGCGTCCTGAAAAAGCGCGCCGCCCACAGCCACTTGTCCATGCGCACACCCGTCATGGGGCAACCTCCGCCCGCAGGCCGGTGCGGACAGCAAAGTCCTGGCGTGTTTCATGCAAAAGGCCGGAGCGCATCGTTCCCCGCATCTCGGTCCGGATCACTCCTTCGGCTCGGTCTTCCAGATATAGAGGTTTTCTTCATCGCTCGAAGTGGCGACCACCATGCCGCGCTGGCGCGTGGCGCGGTTCAGCGCCGAGCGGATGTTCTCCTTCGAGTCCGGAAGAGCGCTCAGGGGCACCTTGAGCGCCATCCCCGGCTTCAGGCGTTCGAGATCTTCGAGCAAGCGCGTCACAATCCGCTTATGCTTGCCGTCGCGGCCTTTCGGCACATCGCGCTGCGATATCGCCTGGAAGGCCGCGGGTTTGCCATCTTTCTCTGTCGGCATAAGTCTTTACCCTGGAATTGACGATGCTGCGAAACCCATCACGTATCAATAAACTAACGCAAAACCGGTGAAATCATAAGCTTTTCGTAACAAATCGAAGGCCTGTCAACGAATTCTTAAAAAACAATGCTGCCGTAAGGTAAACCTGCCCGCCGCGCGCGATAAAGTTCTTCATAAATCGGCGAGATCGGCCCTGCATCCAACGATTTTACCCGTACGATCCGAACCCTGCTATGTTGCCCGGAGAGGTGTAATCTGAATGAGCGCAAGACGTGCTTCCCCCATCGTCCCGCTGGATAAAGTGCCGCCTGCAGACACCAGCGAATACCGCCCAGTCATCCTCGTCGTCGATGACGAATCAGTGATCGCCGATACCGTGACCGAAATTCTTTGCCGAAGCGGCTATGCGGCCATGGCCGCCTACGACGGCTCGGATGCGCTCGAGACTGCGCTGCTCACTCCGCCGGAGATGCTCATCACCGATGTGATGCTGCCGGGCATGAGCGGCATCGAGCTGGCGGTGGCAATCAAACGCATCTTTCCCGACTGCAAGATCCTGCTCTTTTCCGGCCACGCGGCAACTGCCGATCTGATGACCGAGGCGCGCGGCAAAGGCCATCATTTCACGCTGCTTGCCAAGCCGATTCACCCCAAAGATCTGCTGCAGCGCGTACAGGCCACGCTGAGGCCGCACGATACTCATATTGGCACCGCCGTCGGCTGACAGCCGCAGTCTCCGCTCCCAATCCGGGCGAGGATATCTGCTTTCCGGCAGGCGGCGTGCTTCGGCAGTCTGCGGCCCGTGCGTCGAATGGCAGGCCCCCCGAAGGGCTCGAGCTTTCGTGTGCGCCGGTTGAGTGCCGTCGAGTGGATCGGGTTGAGAGACAACCAGCCGCTCCGCACTCTGCCAGCCCGGTAAGATGCAGCTCACCCTGCGGACGGCCTTTCATGGAAATATTTCCAGATCGTCTCCGCGGTCCTGCGCGGCACCACCGCGGCCAGCGATTCCGCCGTCGCTTCGCGCACATCGCGCAGGCTGCCGAAGTGCGCCAGCAGCCGCTGCCGCGTCTGTGCCCCCACTCCCGGAATATTCAGCAATTCCGAATCGCGATCGCGCATCGCCCGCCGCTGCCGGTGATACCCCACGGCAAAGCGATGGCTTTCGTCGCGAATCATCTGCACAAGATGCAGCACCGGCGACCGCCGGTCGAGCACCACCGGCTCCTCTTCATTGCCGTAGAGATAAATCACCTCTTCCCGCTTGGCAATCGAGGCCAGGGGCTGCGAGGTCAGCCCCAGCGACTCAAGCGCCTCGGCGGCCGCATGAAGCTGCCCCAGGCCGCCATCGATCAGCACCAGCGAGGGCATCGGCCGGCCCTCTTCCTTCAACCGCCGGTAGCGCCGCTCCACCACCTCGCGCATCGAGGCGAAATCGTCCACGCCGGGCACCGTCATCACCCTGAACTTGCGATAAGCGGACTTGTTCATCCTGCCGTCTTCCCACACCACCAGCGACGCCACCGTCTCGGCGCCCTGAATGTGCGAAATATCGAAGCACTCGATGCGCTTCGGCAGCTCCGGCAGCATCAGCGCGTCGGCCAGCGCCTCCTGAATCGCCTTGCGCGAAGGTTCAAGCACGCGGAACCGCTGTGTGTAGGACTGCTTCGCGTTCTGGCCGGCCAGATCAACGAGCGACCGCTTCTCGCCGCGCTGCGGCACGGCCAGCTCCACCTTGTGCCCCGTGCGCTCTGCCAGCAATGCCGCCAGCGCCTCCCGGTCGCCGAAATCCGCCGGCACAAGAATCGACCGCGGGACATAATGCTGGTCGATATAAAGCTGCTTCAGCAGCGCAGAGAACACTCGCCCGGCATCGAAAGC
>DATGLJ010000053.1:0-10716 GCA_035294185.1 Occallatibacter sp.
GCGCTGCTGCGCCCCGGCCGCTTTGACCGCCGCGTGGTCGTCGGCCTTCCTGATGTGCGCGGCCGCGAGGAAGTGCTGCGCGTCCACGTCAAGAAAGTGCCCATCTCCGAAGACGTGAACCTGAACGTGCTGGCTCGCGGAACCCCGGGATTCTCGGGCGCCGACCTGGCCAACCTGGTCAACGAAGCCGCCCTCAATGCCGCGCGCGCCAACCGCAAGCAGGTGACCATGTTCGACATGGAGCTTGCCAAGGACAAGGTGCTGATGGGCGCCGAGCGCAAGTCCATGCTGCTCACCGACGAAGAGAAGCGGGTGACAGCGTACCACGAAGCCGGTCACGCGCTGGTCTCGTTCATGCGCGAACACTCCGACCCCATCCATAAGGTCACCATCATCCCGCGCGGCATGGCGCTGGGCGTGACGGTCTACCTGCCCGACGACCGGCACAACTACACGCGCGAGTATCTCGAGACGCGCCTGGCGACAGCCTACGGCGGCCGCGTGGCCGAAGAGATTTTCCTCAACCAGATGTCGACCGGCGCAGGCAGCGACATCGAAAGCGCCACGGATCTGGCCCGCCGCATGGTCTGCGAGTACGGCACGAGCCGCCTCGGCCCGCTCACCTTCGGCAAGAAGGAGGAACAGATCTTCCTCGGCCGCGAGATCGCGCAGCACCGCGATTTCAGCGAGGAAACCGCCCGTCAGATCGACCTCGAAGTCCGGCGCCTGATCGACGAAGCCTATCAGTCGGCCTACAACATCCTGGATTCGAACAAGGACGCAATGCACCGCCTCGCCGCCGCGCTCCTGGAACGCGAGACTATCGACGCGGAAGAGGTGAAGCTGCTCATCGAGGGCAAGGAGCTGCCGCCGCTGCGCTCGGCGCTGGCCTCGCCCACAGACCAGGGCGGAACGCCGCAGCAGGTGCTCAAGCCCGAAGGCCGCAGCGGACCTCCGTTCCCCGAGGGATCGCCCTCGCCGGCGTAACCGCAGTTCACAGTTCGTAGTTCAAGGCCGGAAAGGAGCTGCTCCTTTCCGGCTTTTTCATCGGCGCTCTCGCCACGCCTCGAACCTTGAACTCGCGCCGTTATAATTCCCTCGCAGACGAAATCACCGCTCGCGTGTGCGCCTGAGAGTTGCGGCCGGCCAACGTTTGCTCCCATTTAAATTCCCAAAGGAGCACTCCGCATGTACGCCTTCGTGCGCCGTCTTTGCATTTTTGTCTTCCTGCCCGTTTTTGTCGCCGCCGCCCACGCCGCGCCCGTCCTGATGATCTCGATCGACGGGCTCAAGCCCGAGTACATCACGCAGGCCGATGCGCACGGCATGAAGATTCCCTTCCTGCGCATGCTCGTGGCTAACGGAACCTACGCCGACGGCGTGGTCGGCATCTTCCCGACCGTCACTTATCCGAGCCACACCACGCTCATCACCGGCGTGTGGCCGGCAGAACACGGCATCTACAACAATCTCGAATTCGATCCTTACCAGCGCTACTCCGGCGCATGGAACTGGTACGCTCCCGAGATCCGGGTGCCCACGCTGTGGACGGCCGTACATCAGGCCGGCATGCATGCCGCAAGCATCGGCTGGCCGGTAAGCGTGGGCGCAACGGATGTCGACTACCTCATCCCCGAGTATTGGCGCTCGGCCGACCCATCCGGCGGATCGGGAACGCTGAATCCCGCGGACCGGCTGCTGATAGCCGCCCTCGCTCGTCCCGATACGCTGATCCAGAGCCTCGAGCCCTCTGCCGGCCCCTACATGATGGGCAACGACACCAGCATCGGCGGCGACGAAATCAAAACCCGCTATGCGATCGAAATCCTGCGCCGCTACAAACCGGCGCTGCTCACGCTGCACCTCAGTTCTCTCGACGAGATGCAGCACGCGCACGGCCCCTTCAGTCCCGAGGCCTGCGCCGATCTCGAATCGCTCGACGGCATGGTCAGGCATCTCGCAGACGCGGCGCGCGCCGCCAGTCCGGATGCGGTGCTTGTCCTTGTCTCCGATCACGGCTTCATGCGCATCGCCAGCCAGGTGAATCTCTACATTCCGTTTATTCAGGCCGGCCTGATCGGCTTGTCGGCCGATGCATCCGTAAACCCGGCAAGCAGAAAAGTCACGGTGAACGCGTGGAAGGCCGAACCCTGGGGCGCAGGCGGCATGGCTGCCATCATGCTGCATGACACCGGCGACAAAGCAACGGAAGAAAAAGTCCGCGCGCTGCTGACGAAACTCGCCGCCGATCCCGGCAACGGCATCGCGCAGGTGCTTGACCGGGAGGAAATCGCCAAACGCGGCGCATTTCCCGGCGCGGCCTTCCTCGTCGTCTTCAGGAAGGGCTACTACTTCGGCGCAGCGACAAGCGGCGGCCTCATCACGCCCATCCCCGGGGCCCGCGGTTCGCATGGCTTTTCTCCCGAGTACCCGGAGATGCACTCATCGTTCTTCGCCATGGGCGCGGGAATCGCACGGCATCGCGACCTCGGCGTCATCGACATGCGTCAGATCGCGCCGACTGTTGCGCGGATTCTGAATGTACAACTGCCCACGGCGAAAGCTGCGCCGCTCAACGTGCAGCCGTAGAAGGCGCTCCGTTCGCGATCGAGCCATGGCGCTGATGCGCTGTCTCAACACGCGCAGGATCATCGCCGCCGCGCCGGAGCCGCCCCTGGCTGTGCAGGCTGACTTGTTGCGGGCAATCTGTGGATGTACTGAGACGCCATCCTCCGCGCGAGCAAACCGCGCGAAGGACGGAATGCGAAGCAATTATGGTCAGAATCACTTCGCCTGCGCCGGCTGCGTGCCTGCCGCAGGCGCGCTTTGCTGCTGCGGAGCAGCGGCGTGCTGCGCCGGCTCTGCCGGTTTTGCCGGAGCGCTCGCGGCAGGCGGCGTCGCCGGGCTTGCCGGCGCGGTTCCGCTGGGTGGCGCAGCAGGTGCTCCGGGCCTGGCCGGCTGTGCAGGCGCGCCTGGGGCGCCAGGATGAGCCGGCATGCTCATCGGCCGCTGCGGCATCTGCGGCATATCGGTCACGTCGACCAGCTCCACGTCAAAGATCAGGTCCGACTTCGGCGGGATCCCCGGATGGCCCGCGCGCGCCGGAATATCGCGCGTGCCATAGGCCAGCTGCCAGGGGATAAAGATGCGGCGCTTGCCGCCGATGCGCATTCCCGCCACGCCCTGATCGAAACCGGGAATCAACCGGCCGAATCCCTGCGGAAAAACAAGAGGCTGAGGCTCGCCTAGCTGCGGTTTGCCGTCGGGACCCATCACCGGCTTGCCGTCCTTCATCACCGGCGCGCGATGATCGTCGGAAGAGTCAAATTTCTCGCCGGTGGCCGCCAGATAGCCGGTGTAAAGCACGTGATAAACCTTGTTGGTCTCTGCAACCGGTCCGGCGCCGAGCTTGTAGTCTTCATAGCGCAGAGTAAACATCGGCCTGATGACGCCGTGCACAACGGGAATTCCTGGCGGCAGCTTGGTGAGACCGGCGGCCCGCGCAGTGGCCGCGGGCTTTGCGGCATGTGCGGCTGCCGCCGGCTGCGCGGCAGGTTTGGCCTGGGCGCCGGCAGCAATAGCACCGGAGACAACGAGCAGAACATAGGCAAAAAATTTCATGGCGCCGAAACACTCCTGCATGGATTCACTCGGGAGTGTATCAGGGCGGGGGCAGACAATCGCCATCGCAGGCATTGCACACCGACGAATGCGATGCATTGCCCGAACCGGTTGGCTTCTCCGTTGGATTTCTCCCGCTAAACGGCCGGCTCCGCAGCCAGCATCCCGGCAAGCAGCGCGGTGCGCGGAGCCAGGTGCTCAATGAGCACCGATTCGTGCCGCGCATGCGCTCCCTCGCCCACGGCGCCCATGCCGTCGAGCGTAGGCACGCCCAGCGCCGCCGTAAAGTTGCCATCGGAGGCGCCGCCCGTAGCCGCTTCTTCGAGCGCAATGCCCAGCTCCGCCGCGAGCGACCGAGCCCTGCGAAAAAGCGCAACCGTGCCGCGGCTGCGCTCCATCGGCGGCCGGTTGATGCCGCCGGCAACCGTTAGCGCGCAGCGCCGGTCAGCCGCTTTCAGACTGGCGAATCTGCGCGCGATGCGCGGCCCGTCGCCGCGGCGCGCGATGCGCACGTCGATCTCCGCGAAGGCTTCGGCGGGGACAACATTGCTCGCGCTGCCGCCGCCCGCTACGCCAACGCTCACCGTCAGCCCGCGATCGGGCTCCGTCCAGCCGCTCACCGTCTCGATGACGCGCGCCAGTTCGCGCAACGCGCTTGCACCCTTTTCAAAATCCACGCCCGCATGCGCCGCCACGCCGCGAATGTCGATGCGCCAGTTGCCTGTACCCTTGCGCGCCGTCTTGTACGCCAGTCCCTGGGCCGGCTCAAGGACAAAAACCGCATCGCACTCCCGCGCCAGCCGCTCGGTAACAGGCCGCGAAACCGGGCTGCCCACCTCTTCCTCGCTGTTGAGCAGCAGGACGATTTCGCGCTCCAGCAGATGAGCCTCGACCAGAATCTCCAGCGCAGTAAACGCCATCGCTACGCCGGCCTTCATGTCCAGCGCGCCCGGCCCCCACAGCCGGCCCTCGCCCATCCGGCACGGCATCGCGCGCAGCGTACCCAGAGGCCATACGGTGTCGAGATGCCCAAGCAGAAGAACGCGACCGGCGGTGTTGGTTCTCGGCTTCGGGCCGAAGCGCGCCTCAACGAGATTCCCGAACGATCTTTGCCGGTGTATTTTCAGCCTGCCCCCAAGCGATTCCGCCCGCGCCGCGGCCAATGCCATGCAGGCGTCAACAGCCTGCTTATTGCCGGAGGGTGACTCGGCAAGCACCAGCGAGCGGGTCAGCTCCAGGAGTTCCCGCTCTTTGCGCCGCGCTCCGGCCAGTAATGCCCGCATCGGCGCCGTAGCGCCTGTAACCGGAGTAATGGCCGACCCAGCCCCTTTTACCTTCATGGCTTCGCAATCCCTTTCCAGGGCAAGATTCACTGCGCGAGTACAACCGGTGTGATTTTAAGGCATTTAACCAGCAGCAAGCGCCGTTCCCGGAGCGGCATCCGCGCCCGGCGATTGCACATACTGTGGCAAATTTGCCACACCCGCGGGCTGGGGTTTTCATCTAATCTGTTGTGGAATTATCCTGTTCCACTGCTTACCGGGAGTACGCTTGGGTCGCACCGCGCAATACGAGCATACGATTGCCGCGCCGCTGGAGTTTACGGGCGTCGGACTTCATTCCGGCGCGCCGGTCACTATGCGCCTGCTGCCGGCTCCGGCAGGCTCGGGCATTGTCTTCCGCCGCACCGATCTGGACAACTTCGAAATTCCCGCCCTTGGCCGCAATGTGGCCAAGGTCAGCTATGCCACCAGCCTGATGCGCCAGGGCGTGCTCATCTCCACTACCGAGCATCTGCTCTCGGCCCTTATCGGCATGGGGGTAGACAACGTGATCGTCGAGATCGACAACCTGGAGCTTCCCATCCTGGACGGCAGCGCGTTGCCTTATGTGGAAGCCTTCGAGCGTTCCGGCATCCGCACTCAGCGCCGCCGCCGCGAGGTCATCCGCGTGCTCAAACCCGTGGAGGTACGTGAGGGCGGAAAGTTCATCGCGGTTTATCCCGGCTCCGGCTATAACATCTGCTATGCAATCGATTTTCCCGCGCCCATCGGCCGGCAGGATTTCTGCGTGGACCTGGCGAGCGAGACCTACGGCACAACCATTGCGCCAGCGCGCACCTTCGGCTACCGGGCCGACGAACAGAAGCTGCGCGACATGGGCCTGATCCGCGGCGCCGGCCCGGAGAACGCCATTATTCTGGACGCAAAGGGCCCGGTAAACGGCCCGCTCCGCTTTACCGACGAGTACGTGCGCCACAAGGTGCTCGACCTGATCGGCGATCTGGCTCTCGCCGGCCGCCGCATCGAAGGCCGCGTAGTGGCCGAGCGCGCAGGCCACGCCATGCATACAGCGCTGGTCTCGCGCCTGCTCAAGGACCGCTCCTCGTGGGAGCTGGTCCACGCAGCCGCTCCCGAATCGAGGGAGGAAGATCGTGAGGCCCCGTCCCTCGCCGGTCATGTCAACGCGCCGGCGCTGATGGGGCTGTAGCTGTTTGTTTGCGCTGTGCACAAGTTGTGAACCGGAGCTTCCGCCGCGGCGCAATTGCCTGCTCAACGCAACTCTGCTTCACAGCTCGCCTGCAGCCAAGCAAAATCGACCGGCGCCCGCCCGGGATGTTGTAATCGAGCCTGGGCCTTTAATCGCCTTATGGTATTGCCTTCATGACAGCAACAACTTTTACCCTTGTGGTGGGGGCCGTCTCCGCGCTCGCAGGATTTCTGGGCGCGCTCACCGGCCTGGGCGGCGGAGTGGTCGTCGTTCCCGCGCTCACGCTCGCGCTTGGCGTCGATATGCGATACGCCATCGGCGCTTCTCTGGTTTCGGTCATCGCCACCTCTTCCGGCGCGGCGGCGGCCTATGTTCGCGAAGGCTTCTCCAACATCCGCATTGGCATGTTTCTTGAGATCGCGACCACAATCGGCGCTGTCGCCGGCGCGTTTCTTGCCGGCCGCTTCGGCACGCACGCGCTGGCCATCATCTTCGGCGTGGTGCTCCTTCAGGCCGCATACCAGACGGTCTTTAAAGGCTCGCTCGAAACCGCGGCGCCCACCGAATCCGACGCACTGGGCCGGCGGCTGCGAATGGGAGGCGTCTACCCGCTCGAGGGCAAAATGCAGGAATACGGCGTGCGCAACGTACCCGCCGGCTTCGGCCTCATGTTCGGCGCAGGCGCGCTGTCGGGCCTGCTCGGCATCGGCTCCGGCGCCGTCAAGGTCATCGCCATGGACCGCGCTATGCACATTCCCTTCAAGGTTTCAACCACAACCAGCAACTTCATGATCGGCGTGACTGCGGCGGCCAGCGCCGGCGTTTACCTGAGCCGCGGCTACATCGATCCGCGCGTGGCCATGCCGGTCATGCTGGGCGTCCTCGCCGGCGCCTTCCTGGGATCGAAGGCCCTTGTGCACGCGCCCGTGCGCGTGCTGCGCATCGTCTTCGCCGTTGTTATCGTTGCGCTGGCCATCGAGATGATCGTCAACGGAATCGCGGGGAGGATCTAGATGGACGACCGGCGCCTCGAAATCATCATCGGAAATCTTCTGCGCACCGGCGTGCTCACGGCCGCTGTGCTCGTATTCGCCGGCGGAGTGGCTTACCTGGCCGCGCATCGCGGCGACCACATCGGCTTCCATACCTTCACGCCCGGCGATTCATCTCTTCGCACCGTGCAGGGAATCGCGGCCTCGGCGGCGCGCCTCAATAGCGAAGGCCTCATGCAGCTCGGCCTGCTGCTGCTCATCGCCACACCCGTGGCCCGCGTCATCATGGCCGTCTTCGGCTTTGCGCTTGAGCGCGACTGGCTGTACTTTGTCGTAAGCCTGATCGTGCTGGCCGTGCTGCTCGCCAGCCTGACCCGCGCCGCGTGAACCGCACGGCGATTTTCGTGTTAAGGTCCAGATGTGCGACCCTCTCATACGGCAACCGCCGCTTCCGCAACGCCGCAAAAGCGGCGGCGCATGCTTCCGGGACTGACCGTCAAGGACGGTCTCATCCGCCATCCTTTCGACCGGGAGTTCGGCACGCGGACCAGCGGACTGATCGCCGGCCGGCATCTGCAGGCGCGGCACCGGGAAGGGCGGGACGCCACTGCGTATTATGCCGTCGCTCCATCCGTTTTCCACGCGCTGCTGGCACGCTGGCGGAGGATCGGGCCTTCCGCACCGATTGAGTCCTGCACCTTTGTCGATCTCGGCGCGGGCATGGGCCGCGCGATGCTGCTGGCCGCCGAATATCCCTTCCGCAGCGTAATCGGCGTCGAGATGCACCCCACGCTGGCCCGCATTGCGCGCCGCAACATGGCGCTGTGGCGGTCGCAGGCCCGGGCGCGTGCGCCCATGCGCATGTACTGCCGCGATGCCGCCGGCTTTCCCTTGCCGCCGGGCCCGTGCCTGGTCTTTCTCTTCAATCCGTTCGGCGCGCCGGTGCTGCGCCGCGTGCTGCGCGCCTGGCGCAGGGACATGCGCAGACGCACTGCACAAGAGCCAATCGACGTGCTCTACGTCAACAACGAACAGGATCATGTACTCGCAGCAGAGCCGGGATTCGGGCGCCTGTTCTCCGGCCGCGTGCGCCGTTCGTCCGCTGACGCCGCCGCCGACCGCGCCATCCTCACCGGCCAGCCCGATGCCGAGTACGCCGCCCTGCCCTGGGAGGATTGCTCCATCTATCGCTGGCCGAGGAACCGGAGCGTGTAACTGCTATCTTGGTCTGAACCGGAGCACATGCGTGAAGGAAGCTCAACTGATTCTCGGCGTCGGCGAATTACTGTGGGATATTCTGCCCGCAGGCTCGCATCCGGGCGGAGTTCCCGTCAACGACTCGTTGTCGCCGGCGCAACTGCAAACTGGAAACCCTCCCATCGAGCCGGTCTCCCGGGCCGGGACGCTGCAGCCGTCCCGCGTTGCATTGCTCGGCGGCGCGCCGGCCAACTTCAGCGTGATGGCCGGCCGCCTCGGCAACCATGCCGTCATTCTCAGCCGCATCGGCCGCGACCAACTGGGCCGCATGGCAATGGATCAACTCGATCCCATGCCTGTCGATACCAGCTTCCTCGAAGTGGACCCGGCGCACGGAACCGGCTGCGTTACGGTCGAGTTCGTCGACAACGAGCCGCACTACACCATCCATGAGCCGGCCGCCTGGGATTTTCTGGAACTTACGGACGAATGGGTGCAACTGGCTGAACGAGCCGACGCAATCTGCTTCGGGTCGCTGGCGCAGCGCTCAGTCGCCTCGCGCCAGACCATACAGAACCTGGCCGCAGAGACCCGAGCAGCCTGCGTGCGGGTCTTCGACGTAAATCTGCGCCCGCCATTCGTCTCGGCCGAAATCCTTCAGGAGTCGCTCGAGCTGGCGACGGTGGTCAAGATGAATCATCACGAGCTGCCGCGGGTGCTGGAGCTGCTCGGCCTGCCTGCCGAGGAGGCAAACGAGAGCGAGAATCAGCGCCGAGGCGCCGCTCGCCTGCTCGCCGAGTTCCCTTCGCTCCGGATGGTCGCAGTTACAAGGGGCGGCCGCGGCAGCCTGCTGGCAACGCGGCAGGAGTGGAACGATCATCCCGGATTCCCGGTGAAAGCAGCCGACGGCATCGGCGCAGGCGACGCATTCACCGCCGCAATGACGCATTACATGCTGCGCGGCGCGCCGCTGGCTGCGTTGAACGAGGCAGGCAACCGCTGGGGCGGCTGGATCGCCTCGCAAACCGGTGCAATGCCGGTACTGCCGGACTCGGTGCGCGAAGCGATCACCGCAGCAATCGAAAATTGAATTTTCCGGGCGGCAGGAGGATTGCCAGCACCCGCGGCTGCGACGTAATATGAGCGCGACCATGAAACAACCTTTTGCGATAACCGCATGCGTCTGCGCATTGGCCTGCCTGCCCTTCCTCGCCGCCCAAACACCGGCGCCGGCCGGGCAGCCCACGCTCACCGTGAAACCGGACAGTCCCATCGCCAAAGTCAGCCCGACTTTCTACGGCCTGATGACCGAGGAGATCAACTACTCCTACGATGGCGGCCTCTATGGCGAGCTGGTGCGCGATCGCGCCATCGGCCGCGGCTTCGGCGCGCTCATGCACTGGCCCATCGTGGAGCGCGGCGACGCTAAGGCAGATGTTTCCATCGACGAATCCACCGGCCCCAGCGCTGCACTGCCCCGCAGTTTAAAGCTGAACGTAACCGCGGCAAGCGCCGCCGCCCCGGCCGGCGTAGAGAACGACGGCTACTGGGGTATCCCGGTGCGGCCGCAGACTACATACCGCGGCTCGTTCTATGCAAAAGCGGGCGCCTCCGGACTGCCCGTCACCGTTAGCCTCGTCAACGACGCAACCGGCGCGGTCGCAGCGACAGCAAACATCGCCGGAGTCGGCTCCGAGTGGAAACAGTACTCGTTCACGCTGCGCACCGGCGCAGTTCCCGTCAGCGCAGATAATCACCTCGTCCTCACCATCGACCGCCCTGGCACTCTCTGGCTCGATCTCGTCTCGCTTTTCCCGCCTACGTATCACAATCGTCCCGGCGGCAACCGTACGGACATCATGGAAAAGCTCGCCGCCATGCATCCGCAATTTCTGCGTTTTCCCGGCGGCAATTATCTTGAGGGCAACCGCATCGCCGATCGCTTCGACTGGAAAAAGACCATCGGCCCGTGGGTCGATCGGCCGACGCATCCCAGCCCCTGGGGCTATCGCTCGTCCGACGGCATGGGGCTGCTTGAATTTCTCGAGTGGTGCGAAGACCTGCACATGCAGCCCGTGCTCGCCGTCTATGCCGGCTACTCGCTCCAGCACGATCACGTGGAGCCCGGAGCCGCGCTCGAGCCGTATGTTCAGGACGCGCTCGACGAAATCGAGTACGTGACCGGCGGTCCGGATACAAAATGGGGCGCCGAACGCGCCAAAGATGGCCACCCCGCTCCGTTTGCGCTGCACTACGTAGAAATCGGCAACGAGGACTGGTTCGACCGCTCCGGCTCCTACGACGCGCGTTTCGCGCAGTTCGCACGCGCCATCCGCCGGCACTATCCCGGCATCCAGCTCATCGCCACCGCGCCGGTAAAAACCAATCCCGATGCAGCCCCCGACGTGCTCGACGA
>DATGLJ010000054.1:0-4047 GCA_035294185.1 Occallatibacter sp.
TCGCAGGCGCTCACGGCGGCATCCCACCGGCCGAGCGCGTACTGAATGCGGCAGGCAAGGTTCTGCGCAACCGGATCGCCGGCCCCGGCTTGCGGCAGGCTCTCGATCAGGCCCAGAGCCTTGTCGGCCGCGCCGGCCTGCAGCGCCAGGTTAGCCTGCGCCAGCGTGGCGGCGTTCCAGCCGGCAGAGGACGACCCGTTGCCGGAAGCCCCGGGCGCGGGCTGGGCCGCGGCGGGCGCCGTCCATGCGCCGGCCAGCAGAACCGCCGTCAGCCAGAATGCAATGGTCGAGAATCTCTTCACAATCAATCCTTACGGCCAAACTCTCTCTTCGCCAAGACCGTTGCCGCTGAATTTCTACCGCTGAATCCTGATGGGTACGTCCTGCTGCAGGGGCTCCCCGCCGACTGTTCCTGTCGCCACCCAGTCTCCCTCTTCGAGGCCGGAGAGAATAGGGACCTGCGTGAGGTTGGGCGCGCCGATGGTCACCGGAGTGCGCTTGAGCCCGTTGCCGACAATTTTGTAGACGTAGTACTGGCCATTTTCGGAATGCAGGGCTTCGCGCGGCATGCTGAGCGCATTGGGCTGGCTGGAAGTGGTCACCTGCACGGTGACATTGGTATCGGGAAGCAAGCCGTTTCCGGGATCGTCCAGTGCAATCAGAACTTCTCCCACGATCCTGGTGGTGTATTGCACGACCGAAGCCGGCAGGCGCGTAATGTGTCCATGCCAGACCTCGCCCGGCCTGGCGTCCCAGCGAATGACCACCTGCTGGCCGACGGCCAAACGGCCAATATCCGGCTCGTCGAAGAACGCCCGCACCCGCTGTTGCCTGAGGTCGGCCATCTGCAGCAACAGTTTTCCCTGCTCTTCGAATTCGGAAGGCGCAGCGTCCATGCTGTATACCGTACCGTCGATGGGCGCGACGATTCTGGTCTGCGCCTCTACCTCTCTGGCTGCGGCCAGCGCGGCTTCCGCATCCGCAAGCGATGCCTGCGCGCGCGCGATTTCTTCGGGAGAATAGCGGTTCTGCGAGGTCTCAACCGAGGCGTCCAATGCGGCCTGCGCTGCGGCCACGCGCTGTTTTGCCGCCAGCACTTCTGCCGGCGCGGCTGCGCCGGCTGCCTGCAGGCTGGTGAGCGCCGCCAGATTGTGCTGCGCCTGCTCGAGCGCAAGCCGGTCCTCGGCAATCTGGGCGGCGGAGGCCTGCCGCTCGGCCTGCGTTCCGTTGTGGGTCGCAGCGTTTACCTGCGCCTGCGCAGCCTTCACGGCGCTTTCCGCACTGGCCACCCGGGCTCGCGCTTCCACGTCATCGAGAACCACCAGCAGCTTGCCCGCGGGCGCCTCGTCGCCCACCTGCGTATACACCGATTTCACTGTCGTCGAAATCGGGCTGTAGAACTGGTAAGGGTGTTCCGGTTCGACGCGGCCGTTCGTGCTCACGGTGTTCACAATCCGCTGGCGCTGGACTTCGGCGGCGCGCACCAGAAGATGTTCGCGCAACAGCGACCGTGCCCCCAAAAAGACGGCAACCAGTATTACAACTACGCCCCCCCAGAGCCATCGGCGGCTCGTTTGCGTTCTTGCCTCAGCCATTCGGTTTTAACCAGAGCTTAGTATATAAGACTCGAAAGTCTTGTCCGGGTCGCAGAGTATTGCGATCTCTGCCGGCCAGAGACGCGGATGGGGCGTACGGTTCAGCCCTCGATCCGCACGCCTGAATGCGCCCCGGACCTCGGCGGCCTCCGCTCCCGGCTGGAATGCAGGGACTCGGTCTGGGATTCGATTCGCTCGTACAATGGGTCTATGGCTTCTACTGCGCCCCGCTATACAGACGACCACGCCAGAGCCGGGCTGGACTTTAACTTTCCGGAGATTGAAACCTGGCAGAATCAGTTCTCCGGCTATGAGATCCAGATCGACGATCCCGAGCTGACCTCTGTTTGCCCGAAGACGGGTCTGCCCGATTTCGGCGTGCTCACGATTCGCTATATGCCGCGCGACCGCTGTCTCGAGCTGAAATCGCTCAAGGAATATCTGTTCTGCTACCGCAATCTCGGCATCTTCCAGGAAAACATCGTCAATCAGGTGCTTGAGGATATTGTGAAAGCCTGCGATCCGGTGTGGGCGGTGGTAAAGGGAGATTTTCGCCCCCGCGGCGGCATCTCAACTACCGTGGAAGCGCGCTGGCCGCGTCCGGCCGCTTAGCTGTCTGCGCAGGAGTCGATCGGAGACAGACAGAAATCAGGAAAGGCCGCGGACGTGGCGGTTATCCGGCTTCGCGTCCGGAGCCTGCGATGGGAAGAGGCGACGTACAGATTAGCGGCGAGCGCCGCCTCCTGCCATGCCGGCCGGTGAGCCGCCATGGAAGCCGCCCGCGCCATGGAAGCCTCCGGCCGCTCCGTTACTGAAACCTCTGACCCCGCCCATCACGCGTCCATGGATCGGATAGCCATGCCAGCCTCCGTACCAGCCTCCCCAGCCAAATGGGTAATAGCCCCAGCCGAACGGGCTATAGAACGGGCCAAATCCAAGGTAGGCGTAATCCCACATCCAGGGATTCCAATACCAGCCGGGATAAAATCCGGGCCCGTAGTACTCGGCCGCAAGCTGGTTGTTGGCCTGCGCGAGGTACTGTGAGCGCAACCGGCTCCAGTTCATCAGCGCGTCTTCCTGCGGGTCGGGCCGGAACTTTGTTGCCTTCGCATCGGGGCCCTCGGCGAGCATCAGCCTGTGGCCGCCCGTGACCTTCCGCCATGTGCCGCTGGCGACCTCGACTTCGGCGCGGCCCTTGAAAACCCTCACGCTTCCGCTGCCGGCATCGAATTCGTAGTAGCCGGTCTTTACCAGTTGCGTAGTGACGCCGCGGTCGATGATCTGCACCACGTTGCCCTGAAGCAGCTGGTCAACTTCTACGCCGGCGCGGCCACTGACGACTTCTACCTGGCTCGGCGTCAGCGAGGGCGAGATCATTTTCACGGTGCTGTTGTCATCCACGCGCAGAAAGATTCCGGGGTTGAGCAGCACCTCGGCTCTGCCCTCGCCGGTGTTCAGCACCTGGCCGGCGTTCATCGCCGCCCTGCCCACGCTTCTGCTCGTGAGCCGGTGACCGTCGAGAGAGACGGTCCCTTCTACGTAGTTCACCATGCCAGGCCGTCCCTGATCGGAGGGCTGGTCGGCCGATTGTTGATAGCCAGGCGGCTGATCGTCCAGTGGCTGGCCGTTGATGTACGCCTGTGCGTTCAGCGCCCTGCCTGGCGTCCCTGCGCCAAGCGCGGCGCCAATGCCGATTACCGCCGCGACTGTCATTTTCCTGAACCGCATGGCTGTTTTTTAACCTCACTCCTATCTATGCGCGAGTCCGAAAAAAGATCGAATTCCGGTTTGCGTCATATCAAAAAAAAGCGATCAGCGGCGGCAGGCGCAGCCCATGCCGGGTTTCCGGCGCTTCCGCCCTTTTGTTACTGTTGACCCATGCCGCTTTCCGTCCAGCAGATGCCGATGCGCGATTCGCAGGCCGCTCTCGATCTGGAGAACCTGGTTGCCGATGTGGTGGCGCAGGCAATGCGCGCCGGCGCCAGCGACGCCGAGGCGGTGGCTCGCGAAGGCGATGAGTTCAGCGTGAACGTGCGCATGGGCCAGGTGGAGACGCTGAAGGAGTCCGGCTCTCGCGCGCTGGGGCTGCGCGTGTTTCTGGGAAAACGCTCGGCTTCGACATCGACGAGCGACCTGACCCCAGAAGGCATTCGCCGGCTCGTCGAGGGGGCGCTGGCGCTGGCGCGCGTAACCGAAGAGGACCCGTTCGCCGGACTTGCCGATGCGGAGGAGTTCGGCGCCGCACCGGGCGACCTGCATCTCTATTTCGACGATGTGTATTCGCTTCCCGGGCCGGAGCGCATCGAGTGGGCGCGGCGCGCCGAGGCGGCGGCGATGGCTGCAGACAAGCGCATCGCCAATTCCGACGGCGGCAGCTTCGATGCGGCGACGGGGCGGCGCGTTCTGGCTAACTCACGCGGATTCGTGGGCAGCTACCGCACCAGCTACGCCG
>DATGLJ010000055.1:0-5596 GCA_035294185.1 Occallatibacter sp.
CCGATTCTGCAGGGCGAGATGACGCTCGACCAGGCCGGCGAGCTGCTGCTGGATATGATCGCCCGCACCGCCAACGGCCGCCTGACTGCAGCCGAGGCGCTTGGTCACCGCGAGTTCGTAATGACCAAGCTCTACCGCAGCGCGTAACGCAAGCAGCCGGCGGCGGACAGCGTACTGCCAACAGCCTTCGGATTCTTCCCGCCCGGTTTGCCGCTTGGGCTTGCGGGAAGAATTCGAAGGCTGCAGGCAGCCGGCTCACCGGCTCGAAAAAAGAAGAAGGCATGATGCGGTTTCCGAAACAACAACTGATCGCTCTCGCCGCACAACTCGCGCAGGCCGCCGGCATGCCGGCGGGCGATGCGCAGATTTTCGCCGATGCGCTCGTGGATGCCGACCTGCACGGCACCTCCACGCACGGACTCTCGCGGCTGAACATTTATCTGAAGCGCATCGAGCTGGGGCTCATCGATCCGCGCGCCAGTTTGCGCATCGACCGCCGGCGCGGCGGCGTGCTTTCGCTCGACGCCGGCAACGGCGTGGGCCAGGTCCAGGCCGTCAAGGCGCTCGACCTGCTGCTGCCGCTGGCGCGGCAAAACGGAGTCGCGGCTGCCACTATCCGCAACTCGCAGCACTTCGGCGCCGTAAGCTACTACTCGAATCGCGCCGCCGAGCAGGGCTTCATCCTGATGGCGATGACCAGCTGCGAGCCGGCCATGTCGCCCACCGGCGGCCGGGATGCGTTCTTCGGCACCAACCCCATCGCCGCATCGTTTCCCACCGGCAAGGGCTACCCGGTCAAGATCGATCTTTCCACCTCCGCCGTCGCCCGCGGCAACATTATCGCCGCCGCGAAGAAAAATCAGGCCATCCCGCTCGGCTGGGCGCTCGATCCTGATGGCAACCCGACCACCGACGCGCAGCAGGCGCTGCTCGGCACAGTGCTGACCATGGCCGGGCACAAAGGCTATGCGCTGGCGCTCATGGTCGAGCTGCTCAGCAGCGTTCTCTCCGGCGCCGCCATCGGCCCGGAGATCGGCTCCATGTACAAGAATCTCGACCGCAAGCAGGATGTCGGCCACTTCTTCTGCCTGCTCGATGTCGAGGCATTCATGGATCGCTCGGAATTCATCGGCCGCATCGATCGCGCCATCGACATGTTGAAGGCCGGCCGCAAGCTGGCCGGCGTCGATGAGATTCTCGTCCCCGGCGAGCGCTCGGCGCGCATCGCCGAGGAAAACGAGCGGCTGGGCGTTCCCGTCGGCCCGGAAACCCTGAAGGAAATTGAAACCTGGTGCGCAAAGTTCAATGTCGCGCTGCCCGTTCAAGAGGAAATGAGCAGGTAACACCCATGCCAGCAGATTCTATGATCGACATTCTGATTTCGGAAAACATCGCCGGCGCGCCGGTCGACGCCCTCAGGTCCAAATTCAAGGTAGCTTTCGAGCCCGATCTCTGGAAAAACCGCAAAGCTCTCACAGAAGCCATCTCCGGCGCGCGCGCCATCATCGTGCGCAACAATACCGACGTCGATGCGGCGCTGCTGCGCGCGGCAACGAACCTCATCGCCGTGGGCCGCGCCGGCGTCGGCCTCGACAACATCGACATGAAGGCCGCGACCGAACTGGGCATCGTCGTCGCCTTCACGCCCGACCAGAACTCCATCAGCGCCGCGGAGCTGGCGCTCGCATTCATGATGGCGCTGGCGCGCAATATTCCCGCCGCCAGCGCCGATACCTGCGCCGGCAACTGGAACCGGAACCGCTTCATGGGAGGCACGGAGCTTTACGGCAAGACGCTGGGCATCATCGGCGCGGGCAAGATCGGCTTCCTCACCGCATCGCGCGCCCGCGCCTTCGGCATGAATATTCTCGCCTACGATCCCTTTCTCAGCGAGGACCATGTTTTTCTGCGCCAGCTTTGCGCAGATCAGGTAGAGCTGGACGAGCTGCTCTCGCGCTCCGATTTCGTCTCCTGCCATGTGCCCGCCTCGCCGGCCACCGACGGCATGCTCGACGCCGCGCGCCTGCGCAGGATGAAGAAGACCGCCTTCCTCGTCAATACCTCGCGCGGACGGTTGATCGTGGAAGAGGACCTGATCGAGGCACTCAAGACCGGCGTCATTGCGGGCGCGGCGCTCGACGTGCGCCGCACCGAACCGCCGCAGCCGGGCGAACTCGAAAAACTGCCCAACGTCATTCTTACGCCGCATATCGGCGCCTTCACCGTCGAAGCGCAGGAGCGCGTCACACGCACCGTCTGCGCCGACATCGAGCGCCTGCTCGCAGGGCAGCCGGCGCTGAATCCGGCCACGCCTTTCCGCCTGCCGCAGCGCAAGGCATAGAAGCGACAGACCGCGCATCCCTGCCCGCGGCGGATCGGCGAAAGGAAACAGGATGGCGTCAGGCTGAAGCCGGCGCAATCAGCGCAAACAGCACGCTCGCTTTCGTAACGCGGCGATGCGGCGTGCCGCGGGGAATCACGAGAAAAGCTCCCTTGGTCAGAGTGACCGTCTTCGCGCCTTCGCAGGAGGGCGCCAGCCACTCTCCGGGCCTGGGGCTGCGGGCGTTCTGCGGCGTGCCGCCCAATTCATACGTGGTAGAGCCGTCGAGGATGTGGAAGATATGGTCGCGGTGCTCGTGCCATTCGAATTCCTTTGCGCTCTTCGCCTCTTCGCGGGTCAGCACAAACGAAAGCGTCTTCGACTCGTACAAGGTCCTGTTTCCGGGATTCTCCGCAAGAGCCTCGATGGCATCCTGAACCTGCCGGCCATCGATAACCTGGAATTGTCCATCCTCTGAGCCCGCATTCTGCGCTGAGAGCCGCCAGCCATCGGCCAACGCCAGACCGGCAATCGCCGCCATCGGCAATGCGGACAGAAAGCTCCTCCGCTCCGGGTTCTGCATCTTCATCTTCTCCATTCGGTGTCTTCCCCTGCGAGGCATTATCGCAAATCGGCCGGTTCTAGCCGGACGCCTGCTTGAACTGCCGCAGCCAATCCTGCATTTGCGCCGCCGCCGCGGCCGGCTGCTCGTAGGCAGCAAAATGACCTGCATTGGCCAGCAGCACATATCTGCAGCCGCCCGGCGCAGCGCGAAAGGCCTCCATTTCCCTGGGCGTAGCAGTGCTGTCCTCGCCTCCGGCGATGGCCAGCACCGGCACGGTAATCGATGCAACCGCCGGCGTCGAATCCGGCCTCGTGGCCAGCCCCGCCTGCACGGCCACCAGCGCCTCCGGCGCCAGCGTCACTTGCGCGCGCAGCTCGGCCACAATTTCCGGCCTTTCAGCCCGCGCCGCTGCGCCGACCATCGTCTGCACCATGCCATCGAAGAATTCGGCCGTCTTCCCTGACCGCGCCTGCTCGATCGCGGCCATGCGCCTGGCCAGATTTGCTTCGGCATCGGGCTGCGGCTTGGAACAGATAAACGCCAGCCCGCGCATTCGTTCCGGCGCGCGCCGCCATAGCTCGAGCAGTACGTAACCGCCAATCGAGCAGCCGGCAAACACGGCCGTCTCAATGCCCAGGTGATCGAGCAGCGCCAGAATGTCCCGGGCAAGCTGGCTCATGGTCAGCACCGGCGCATCCGGAACGCGCGCAAATGCCCCTGCAGGCAGTCCTGTGCCCAGCTCCGACGCGCCATGCCCGCGCAGATCGGGAACAATTGCGCGCACTCCGTCGAGCCGATGGACAAGCGGCAGCCAGAAATCGCCGTCGAGCGGCGTGGGATGCAGAAAGACCGCCGGAACACCGGTCCCGGTTTCGCGAAAGCTCAATTGAGCCTGATCCGACTCGTAGCGAAGCTTCATACGCGCGGAGGCCCCGGAGGATAGGCCCCGGATACCTCGACAGGCTCTTCGGGGATGCCGATCCAGGCGGCAATGTAAGCAATCCCGACAAGGCCGCTCGACAACAGGAAGGCCAGGACCGCAATGATGCGGATCGCAGTCACATCCCATCCGTAGGAGCGCGAAAGCGCCAGACACACGCCGGCAACCTGCCGCCCGGCGCAGGGCCGGATCAGCGGCGGCCTTGCAGCGGCATACTGCGGCGCTGCAACAGATGCGCCACAGTTAGAGCAGAATCGCGCACCAAGCGGCAATGCGGTCCCGCAATGATTGCAATAGACGGCCATTTCTCTTCCTCCGGCACAATCTCTCTCTTCAAGCATACGGCCCGCAGCCCGAATCGGTTCCGGTTTTCCGGGCCGGTGGCTGCTTCTGCAATATCTCCAACGATGGCAACATTATCCACACACTGCCTGAAAAAGGGCATGTTTTGACCCAAAAAGGGAATCCGGAACGCCCCACTCTGGTTCTTTATTCCCAAAACCTCGGATTTTTCGCCGCGCTGGCCGCTTCCGGCGATGTATGATGGAAGCCTTGCTAAAGTTTTTTGAAGCATTGCCCAACTCGGCGTCTGATTTTTCCAAGCGAAGAGCTCCCTCCCTCATGACTTAAGTGCTCTTCGCTGTTGCGCAAGTGCTATAGAAAGCATTGCTAATCTTCCCGATACTGTTTCTTTGAGCGATCTTCCATGGTGGACTGGGGCAAACTGCCGGACCTTGGCGCCGTGGCCTTGCTGGCCATTGCATTTGCAGCCGTCTCCCGTCAGAACCGCAATCCCGTCTCCGGCCTCTGGCTCACCGGATGGATACTCATCGCCCTTCATTTTGCCGCTTTCATTTTTACCGGCGTTCCCGGGCCGATCGGCCTTGTGAGCATATTCATCGGCCTCGGGGCGCTTGCAGCGGCCGGTTTGCTCTTCATGTTTGCCGCAGTTCCCTACCAAAACACCAGCTCGGCGCGCGCGATGCTGGCGGTGCTGGTGGCCATTAATGTCCTCTACATTGCCCTGATTGTCTTTGTGTCCGGCAGGACCTGGCCGCTGATTCCCGCCGCTCTCCTGTTTGCGGCGGCTCCGCTGGCAACGGCCGTCCTGTCTTTGAATCATCGATTCAGCATCGGCTTTCGCAGCCGTCAGCGCTCGTCGCTGCTCGAAAAAGTTTTCTGGATTGAGATACGCACTTCGGCGCCAGCGTCCCAGGGAGAAAAGCCGCGGTTTCTCCATCCCATGCGCCTGACCATTCTCATCCTCAACACTGCGCTCGCCAGTTTCCTGCTCGCCTTCCAGACGCGCGCCGGCAATGGCTCGAGCCTGGCCATCAATGCGCTGCTGTTCACGATCTACTTCGGCTGCTGCCTCCACTTCCTGTATGCCTACCGCCGGCTCAGCACAGGCGCGCTGATCACCACTTCGGGATTTCTGGCCTGGGCATTGGTCTTCGTGGTCTCGCCGGCAATCGCCAGCTTCTGGCCGTCGGTTCATCTGGAGCGCGAGGTCTGGAATCTGCCCAAATATGTCGTCGCCGTGGGGATGATCCTGCTGCTGCTCGAGCAGCAGATCGAGCACAACAAGCATCTGGCGCTGCACGACGATCTCACCGGCCTGCCCAACCGCAGGCTCTTCCACGACCGCCTCACGGGGGCGATTGAGCGGGCGCGCCGAACCGGCTCAAAGACCGCTCTGTTGCTTATCGATCTCGATCACTTCAAGCAGGTAAATGACGCCGTTGGCCACCACGTGGGCGACCTCGTGCTG
>DATGLJ010000056.1:0-5702 GCA_035294185.1 Occallatibacter sp.
GAAAGCTGGCCGTTGGGACGAACCGTCACGTCGGCGATCGTCGATGAACCGTAGCGGCCCACGCCCTGGCCCCACAGGCCCTTCAGGCCGACCGTAACTTTTTTGTCGAACAACGGCCCACGGAATCCGCCGCCGATGCCGGCGCCGATTTCCTTGTCGTTATAGGCTCCCGCCGAGCTTCCAGCCGTGGGATAAATCCGAGCGCGGAAGTTGCGCTCGATGGCGAACAGTTCCCAGTGGCCCCAGCCGGGTTCAAGCGCCGCCTTCACGATGAAGTCCGGCGTGTAGTTGAACGAGTAGTTGGCGGTGGGGTTATACAGGCCGCCGCCGGTTCCGGTTGAACCGAAAAGATAATTGCTGGGCAGGTTCTGGCCGGCGGGGTTCAGCGTTTCGGCGTTTTCGGCCGAGGCGCCAAGGAAGAGCCTGTTGGCGAAATCCTTGCTTACGCGGAAGCTTTCCTGACGCGTCCACACAAAGCCGGCCTCGTACTGCGAGTCGATGGTGGCCGGCAGAATCTCGGTGCCGCGCAGCAGGCCGGTGGTGGTTTCGGTGGCCAGCGACCAGCCCTGGCCTCCGGAAAATACCCAGCCGCTGTTCAGCGCCGCCTGGCCCCAGACCTGCCGCTGGCGCAGCGTGTAGCTGTTTGACTGATTGCTGTTGGAAGTGGTGCCGGCCGACAGGAAGTCAGCCTCGTAGTATCCGGTAAGCGTCACGTTGCCCGCCACGCCGGTGCCGCGCAGCGCGATGCGCGACTGGCGTCCGCTGGCCTGGAACTCGCTCAGCTGCGCTGCCTGAGAGTTCTGCAATGGAATGCCGGTAAACGCGGTGTTGATGCCGCCGCCCGTAGCGCCGCTGCGCCACACGGTTTCAGCAGCCAGAAAGCTTCCGGCCGGCGAAAGCGTGACGCCCTTGTAGCGAATCGCGTCAGGCGACTCCACTTCCTTCTTGAGCGTGGCCGTGCTGTCGGAGATCGTGGTGGCCAGCGAAGCCTGGTTGGTCTTCAGGTCGCTCACCGTGGACTGCAGCGTCGAGACAGCCGCGGCATTCTCGGTATCGGCCTGTTGCTGCTGCTCAGCTGCCTGCTGTGCGCGAGCGGCGGCAGCCTGCGCATCGGCGGCCTGCTGCTGCGCCTGCTTCAGCTCGGCATCCTTCGCTGCGAGGTCGTTCTTCAGCGAATCGATCTGGCTCTGCATCTCCTGGCGCAGCGCGTCGATCTGCTGGCGGATCTGCTCATTGAGCTGCTCTTGGGCCGACGGCCGTGTCTGCGCCCGGTGAACGTGCTTTTTAGCTGCAGGCGCGGCATCGCCCGCCTGAGCATACGAAACAACGGCACTGGCAGCCAGCAAAGCTGCGGCAGTCGCATGCATGCGAAATTTCATGGAGCCTCTCTCTGTTTTGCTGAAATGGTCTCGAATCCTTCCGGCGGGCGCGGCCTGCAGCCGCACACGTAGATGATCGAGGAATGGAGTTGTGCGTTCGATTTTCATCGCAGAGACGAAAAGTGGGGCTTTTTGCGCGGGACATTGCACAAGTCGCAAACCACGCGCTACGTCGAGGTTGCCAAAGCTGTGTGAATATTTGATGAACTCGGCCGGGAATTTATATCTGTGCAAAACCGGGATCCGGCATAGGCCGAAAGAATGGCTGGTCAGCCGGCGCCCGCGGAGGCACATCCGCGCGAGCGCCGTTTCCATCGCGCTCGGCATGCCAGCATCCGTTTATGGAATCTTCGCAGCAACCCGCGGCGCTGCACGGCGCAGAAATCCTCGATCGCTTCGCCGGACGCGCCGTGGGCGTCACCGGCCTTGACCTTGATATCACTGCCGCCATGCCGGAGCGCGCAAAGAGCCTGTACAGGCCGGGCGCAGGGTGACCATTGCGGCCCCGCGGGTGTCTAATAAGTGAATCGGTTTCTCCATCCCGCGCGAGGCCTCATGCTCATCGGCAAACCACCCGATATTCCCTCTTCCGAGATCACCAGCCAAAGCGCATACCGGCGCTATCTCGACCGCCGCAGGTTTCTTCGCGGGGCAATGAAGATCGGCGGGGCCGCGGGCGCAGCGGCCCTCGGAGCCGAACGGCTGGCCAACATCGTCGCCCCGCGCATTGAGGCCTTTGCCGGAACAAAACTGCAAACCGTGCCCTCGCCGCTCACCACCACCGGCGAGCAGCTCACCAGCTTCGACGACATCACCCACTACAACAACTACTACGAGTTTGGCGTAGGAAAAGAGGACCCGGCGAAAAATGCAGGCCGGCTGCCCACCCGCCCATGGGCCGTAAAAGTCGAAGGTAAAGTAGCCAAACCGCTAACCTTTGACATCGATACGCTGCTCAGGCTGCGGCCGCTCGAAGACCGCGTCTACCGTCACCGCTGCGTCGAAGCCTGGAGCATGGTCATCCCCTGGGTCGGCTACTCGCTCTCCGAACTGATCCGGCAGTGCCAGCCGCTCTCCTCGGCAAAGTATGTGCAGTTTCTGTCGTTCTATGACCGCCGCATCGAAGGCGAATGGGCGTACGAAGATCCGGACATCCAATACCCGTACTCCGAGGGCCTGCGCATGGACGAGGCCATGCATCCGCTCACGCTGCTCACCTTCGGCCTTTACGGAGAGACGCTGCCCAACCAGGATGGCGCGCCGGTGCGCATCGTCGTGCCGTGGAAGTACGGCTTCAAATCCGCAAAATCGATCGTGACGATCCGATTCGTGGACAAGATGCCGCACACCACCTGGAACGACCAGTCGCCCAGCGAATACGGCTTCTACTCGAATGTCAATCCCAACAGAGACCATCCGCGCTGGAGCCAGAAGACCGAGCGCCGCATCGGCCTGCCCTTCTGGGAGCAGCGCCGCACCACGCTCATGTTCAATGGCTACGGCGATCAGGTAGCCTCGCTGTACGCAGGGATGGATCTGCAGAAGAATTTTTGAAAGCAATGGAGCCAGCGGAATGGTCAGAGCGGACCCCTGCGCCTTCTCTTTCGCGCCTTTTGTGAAAAGCGCGGCAGACCATGCGCAGCAGGCCCTGCCGGCAAACGCACGAAGTGCGGCTCGCCCCGCCAGCTGCTCCGATCCAGGCTTATGACCCGTCGAACGACCATCCTGCTCAAGACTCTCACCTGGCTCGCCTGCCTTGCGCCGCTCGCATGGATCATCTGGGGCGCGATCACCAACAACCTTGGCGCCGACCAGACCGCCGCCATCACCTTTGCCACCGGCAAAACCACGCTGCGGCTGCTGCTGCTCTCGCTCGCCATCACGCCGCTGCGCCGGCTGTGGCCGCGCCTGGCCTGGCTCATCAAATTCCGCCGCCTGCTTGGACTGTTCGCCTTCTTCTATGCCACGCTGCACCTGATGACCTGGGTCGCGCTTTACAACGCCTTCGATCCGCATGCCATGTGGGCCGATATCGTCAAGCGCCGCTACGTCACGGCAGGCATGACCGCGTGGGTCCTGCTCCTGCCGCTGGCCGCCACATCCACCAACTGGTCGATTCGCAAACTTGGCGGCAAGAACTGGGCCCGCCTGCACCGGCTTGTCTATCTCGCCGCCATCGCCGGCGTGGTTCACTACTGGTGGCAGGTCAAGTCCGGAGTCTTTACGCCGATAGGCGTAACGGTGATTCTGGCCGTACTGCTGATTGCGCGGCCGATTCTCGCCTGGCGGCAACGAAGGAAATCGCAATCCACGGTAGCCGCGTGATTACGGCGCCAGCCTGCGCCGCTCGCACCGGCGATCCTGCGAGGTCCGCTGCCCTTCAGTCGAACTCCAGCACGGTCTGGGCCACCGGCGCAAAGCTCTTGCGGTGCAGCGGCGTCGGCCCCAGCCGCGCCAGGGCTTCAAGGTGCTCGGCCGAACAGTATCCCTTGTGACGCGCCAGGCCATAGCCGGGATAAACGGCATCAAGCTCCACCAGCATCCGGTCGCGATGCACCTTGGCCAGCACGCTCGCCGCGGCAACCGAAATGCTGGTCGAGTCGCCCTGCACCACCGGCTGCTGCTGGCACGGCCAGTCGATCCTGTCGACGCCGTCGATCAACAGATAATCGGGCGTCAGGGCCAGCCGTTCCACGGCCGTACGCATCGCCAGCAGCGACGCCTGCCGGATATTGATCCGGTCGATCGTCTCCACGTCAATCGCCGCCACCGACCACGCAATCGCGTTGGCGCGGATCTCGGCCTCGAACTCGATGCGCTTCTTTTCGCTCAGCAGCTTGGAATCGTTCAGCCCCGGCAAACGCCAGCCGTACGGCAGGATGACAGCCGCAGCCACCACCGGCCCGAACATCGGCCCGCGCCCCACCTCGTCCACTCCCGCAATGCGCAGAAAACCCAGATTCCGCGCAGCGCGCTCCAGTTTCCAGCCGCATGCCGGGGTTTTAGGCATGACTTGAGTATAGAGACAAGCCATTTGCGCCGGCATCGCACCGGGGGGCAATCGGCCTGTGGAAAAATCCGGCGCGAAGTATTTTTCCTTTTGTAACAAACCTTCTTAATGCAGGAACCATCTCATTTATTGGCGAATAACGGACAGCGACGCTATCCATGCTGCTTCGATAACAGTAGCTACGGCAGCTGCGTCATACTCTCAGGACGATTTTCCGTCCGGACGCTTGCGAAAGCGTCCGGAAATACCGGTTGAGCGTTACCGAAGAACGGCATCCGGCAGCACATGGACCGGACAACATCCGGATCGGAGAAGGAGAGAGAACATCTCTCCGCAGGGGCTTTCTCGATGAACAATCTTCTTACATTAGCGCCATCGAACCTTGTCGCCCATCCCGATCAATCGGCCGGGAGCGACCATGCGGAAGGCGGCATCGTGGTGAAGACCCATAACAGGGGCCATGAAGTCGTGGGGCTCGAAGTGGGAGCTTCGAATGCCCGCCGGTATTTTTCGAGGGACAGTTCCGTCATCGAGCTTGAGCTCGACCATCTGCAGATCCAGTGCGGCCTCACGCCGGACTTCTGGGATGGCTCGGCGGAAATTCGCGACCCGCGGCTCTGCGCCTGGCTCGCGCAGAAGAACTTCAACGGCAAGGTGGGCGAGTCGCCGCTTTCCATGACGATGATTCCTTACGGCAGAAACTCCTTCCGCCTGCAGCCGCTGCCGGTGCGCAGCCACCCGCACTCCGGGCACACATCTGCCAGGACGCCCCTCAACGCCGCCTGACCGCGCCTCCCGGGCGCGGCGCTTCTGCGCGCAAAACAGTAGCGCACGGCCCCAGCCCCGCCGTCATCGCTCCGGTTGATAAACTCGGAGCGATGACTCCCGAACAATTGCAACAACGGATAGAACAGTTCTTTGCCATGGGCGCCAGCGCAGCCGGCAACCCGGAGGCAATGGCCGCATTCCTCGAACTTCGCGCGGCGCTCGAAGCCGGCGAGATTCGCTCCGCATCTCCCGACCCGTCCCAGCCCACCGGCTGGCGCGTCAACGCATGGGTCAAACAGGGCATTCTGCTCGGCTTCCGTCTGGGCGCGCTTGAAGAGATGCCGTCCGCGCATCTGTCCTTCGTCGACAAGCACACCTACCCGGTGCGCCGCTTCACAGCAGACCAGGGCATCCGCATCGTGCCCGGGGGCTCGTCGGTGCGCGCCGGCGCCTATCTTGCCCGCGGCGTCGTCTGCATGCCGCCCATGTACGTCAACGCCGGCGCCTACGTCGACGAAGGCGCCATGGTCGATTCGCATGCTCTG
>DATGLJ010000057.1:0-8847 GCA_035294185.1 Occallatibacter sp.
ACGCCGTCACCAGCGGCACTGCGAAACTCGGCTGCGGGCAGAGCGTCTGTTCCGTCACCGCCACGGGCGACGGCCGCGCCACAATGAACGTGACCGCCGTCGACGGCGCGTGGTCGATCGTCACCGCCTCACTCACCAACGGCTCAGGCCTGCAGGCGCAGTTCGCCGGCGGAACGCCGCCGACAATCGCCGCTCTGACTCCGCAGCTTTCGCTCGCCGCAGGAGCCAGCATTCTGTGGACCGTGCAGGCGCTGGTCGAGAAAAACGGCGCGCCGCTTGCAGGCCAGACCGTCATCTGGAAGCCGGGCAGCGGCATCGCCATCGAGGGCGAGCCGGCCGCCACAACCAGCGCCGGCGGCATCGCCACCCAGATTCTGGCCGTCGGCCCGCTTGCCGACGAACAGCAGGCCTCGATTCAGGCATGCGTAAACGGCACGAATCAGTGCGCGACCTTCACCGCCTTCGGCTCGCGGCCGGAATACGCCTCGCTGCAGGCCGTCTCCGGCACCAGCCAGAGCCTCAGCGTCTCCGCAACGCCCGGCCAGATCGTCCTGCGCGTCCTCGATATGGACGGCAACCCGATGGCCGGCGCGACGGTCACGCTCAATCAGGCGCTTTACGCCTGGACCCCGCCCTGCGCCCCGCACGCCATCTGCGCACAGGGCGCGCTGCTGGCCAGGCAGTCCGGCACAGCCGCCTCCGCCGTAGACGGCACGGTTACATTTGTCCCCGCTTCGCTGCCCGGCGTCGCAACGGACCTCGTTGGCCTGGCCGCATCGGGCAACACATCCACGCTGGCAATCGCAATCGAACAGCACTGACGGTAGAAAACGCGGGAACACAGGAAACCGCGAGAGACCGGGAATGCGCGACGCCTGGCAGAAGCGCCGGTCCCTGTTTCCTTACTTCCTCGTTTCCTGCCTCAGTCGAAGACCACCGTTTTTTTCCCGTAACAAAGTATCCGCCGCTCCAGATGCCAGCGCACCGCGCGCGACAGCACCACGCGCTCCAGATCGCGTCCCTTCGACACAAGATCCTCTACCTGGTCCCGATGCGAGATGCGCACGACATCCTGCTCGATGATCGGCCCGTCGTCGAGCACTTCCGTCGCATAGTGGCTCGTGGCTCCGATCAGCTTGACGCCGCGGGCGTGCGCCGCGTGGTAGGGCCGCGCGCCGGTGAAGGCGGGCAGAAACGAGTGGTGCACGTTGATGATCCGCGCCGGATACTGCTCGACGAATTGCGGCGAAAGAATCTGCATGTAGCGCGCCAGCACGACGAGATCGATCCTGTGCTGCGCCAGCAGCTTCAGTTGCCGCGCCTCGGCCTCGGCGCGCGTGGCCGCGCTGACGGGAACATGCGCGAACTCCACGCCGTAGAAACCGACCATATCTTCGACATTGCGGTGGTTCGAGATCACGAGCGGGATCTCGCAGACGAGTTCGCCCGCCCGCCAGCGGTAGAGCAGGTCGGCGACGCAGTGCAGGTGCTGCGAGCAGAACAGGGCTACGCGCGGCCGCTCTCCGCCGGCTGTGAGCTGCCAGCGCATGTTGAGTTCGCGGGCCAGGGGCGCAAATGCGGCCTTGAATTTTTCAAGATCGAATGCCCAGCCGCTTCTTCCGTCTGCCGGGCCGACGGCCCACTCCACGCGCATGAAGAACAGGCCTTCTTCATGGTCCTGATGCTGGTCGGCGTGCAGGATGTTGGCGCCGTGCTCGTACAGCAGGCCGGCGACGCGCGCCACCAGACCCGTGCGGTCGGGGCAATCGATCAGAAGAACGGCGGTATCGGTCATGGATAGCTGAACGGTGGAGAAGTCCGTCTTGAGGATATATGGAAAATCCGCATCGACCTACGGAATCTGCGCCATGGGCAGTTCCATCACCGGCATGCGCTGGCCGTTGTTGACGGCGATCGCCCACAACCCGTGGAAGTTCGCGCGCAACCCCGGCTGCGCTTTGAGCAGCGCGCTCAGCACGCTGGTAGCCTCGGTGCGCAGCGCCGCCGGGTCGGTCACTCCGGTCGATTCGTACACGACGGCCAGATCCGGTTCATGCAGCGCAGGATTGAGAATGACCGCATCGATCTTCCAGACGCGGTCGCCCTGCGCAAGCGAAAGCGGGAAGGCCTTTGCCGGCGAGGGTGAAATCTGCGCCTGCTCCTGGCGCAGCTTTTCAAGATTCGGCGAAGAAAGAAAATCGATCGGGATCAGCAGATAGTGCGCCGCCTCATAGCTGTACCATGCGCTCCAGGGGTCGGTATGGGCCAGCGCCCGGGCGCGCGTCCAGTACCAGACGCCGTCATGGCCGTCGAAAACTCCCTGATGAGCCGACAGGCCGCCGAGCTTCCACGCCGGGCCGCCGGCGCCGGTATCCAGGCCCAGAATCAGACCCAATTGTCCGGCCAGCTTCGCTCCGTCGGCATCGACCAGCGCCACGGCATACCTGCCCGGCGGCAGCGAGGGCATGGAAATGGTTACATTGAGCGCACCGGTCTTATCCGAGCAGAAAAAGTCGGTATTCGCCGGCGCAGACAGCATCGAGGCGTCGAGCAGGTACAGATTGCGGATCTGCATCCGGCCGCCGGCCATCAGCGGCGCAGCCTGGTCGGCAGCGCTGTGAATTGCCGGCCACGAGGAGGCCTCCGAGGACAGCAGGAGCGATTGCAGCGTGGCAGCATCCTGCTGCGCCACGGCGCCGGCCAGCCGCAATGCCGTGGAGGCCAGTTGATCGCGATCCTGGGCGGAAAGCTCCGCCTGGCTGGTGCAGGTGGCCGCAAGGCCCGAAAGGGGAACAGACAGGACCGCCGCGGCGGCCCAAAGCTTCCAGCAGAAGCTCATGCGCGGGAGATTCCTCTCTGCCCGGTGAACCCTGTTTGCGCCTGTTTACATCACGAACATTCGGAGAGCGAGCGTTCCCGGGCCACTGCTAGTCTAGTACACAGAGCGGCAGAGGCTGAGCCTGCCGCCCATGTTGATTGCGATGCGGAAAACCGGTTTGCCGAACACCGAGCCCATGCGCCATGCAGGCCAAATGCGCTCACAGCCGTCCGTGCAGAGACCGCGCCGCCTGAGGCCGAGACGCGGCATGCATGGCTGGCTCTGGCCGGCGTGCGCGCTCGTGCTGCTTGCGGGTCCGCGTCCGGCGCATGCGGCGCAACAGAGTCAAAACGGCCAGCCCCCTGCCGCCACGCAGCAAACCGCCGCGCAAAACTCCGGACGCCGGACGCCGGCAAGACCGGGCCGCGCATCCGCGTCGCACCGGCGCACAGGAGAACATGCAAAAAACGAAACTCCGGGTCAGCCAGCCCAGGAAGCTGCTGCAGCGCCGCCCGCGCCGGCCGCTCCGCCCCCGCCCGACTGGCCCGCCAACCACCCGCCGAATCCGGCCACGGTGGTCTGGAATAGCCGCGGACTGGAAATTCAGGCGTCGAACTCCAGCCTGGACCAGATCCTGCGCGCGATAGCGGCTGAGACCGGCGCCAAAGTGGAGGGCTTCGGCCAGGATCAGCGCGTCTTCGGCGATTACGGCCCGGGGCCGGCGCGCGAGGTTATTTCCAGGCTGCTCGATGGCTCCGGCTACAACGTGCTGATGATCGGCGGCTCGGGTGACCAGCCGCCCCAGCAGATCATACTGAGCGCCAGCGCCGCAGGCACGCCGGCGCCGCCGAATACGGCCCCGCAATCCAGCGAGCAGCAGGACGAGGAGCAGGACGCGCCAATCGAGCAGAACGTGGAGCAGGATTACCATCCGCCCCAATATCCCATGCCGCCGCGGAATCCCTTCGGCGGACCGCCGCCGCGCGCGCCGCAACAGATACCGTAGCGGCGGAAGCTCGAACGGTTCGACCGGCCGAGACAGCAACCGGGCGTCGCCAGGCTGCGGAAAACCTCAATGGTATTTTGGGCGGATCGAAAAGCTGGTTCAGGGCCGGTCGCGGCGTGGGTCAGTTGGGAGGGTATGGGCCTGAGCCCGTACATCAGTCAGGCAGAATGCTTCCGGGGCTTCAGCCCCGGGGGGGATGCAAGTTCAAACCGGTCCACTACTCCTGTCAGGCATACTCCTGTCACGCCATACTCCAGTCGAACCATACTCCAGTCAAACCATACTCCAGTTGGACCACAGGGCGCACGGTCTAACGACCTGATGGGCTGGTCGACTGGATGGCTCGCGCCGACAGGATCTGCGCAATCGGGCTCCTGGCGCGGAGCACTTCGCCATCGCCTGCCGCGCACTTGCGCAGGAGGCATCAGGAAGCCGGCGCAATTTCCGACAGGGGCTTAACGGCCTGCTGCGGCCGGGGCCGCATCAGCGCGAAAGCAACGCGCAAAATGCCGTATGCCGAAAAAACCCCAAACGCCAATGCGGCGACCGATGCGCAAATCAGCATCGCCAGGTCCAACAGGTCTGTCATTCAGTCCGCCTTCGTAGATCGCATTTTCGGCATTTTCGGCATTTCCATCGTCCTTCGAGTGCAACCGAAGCTGTTTTCCTTCAGAAAAACCAATCGACCGTCTTGCTTCGGCCACATCGATCAGGTCTGCATCCATGCCGAAAATGCTATAGCCAAGGCCACGGGGTTCAATATCGGCAATTCGAAACTGCTCTTTAAAAACTCGCGCGATGCAAGCGCTCAGTAAAGCAATTTCGCTGAAACAGTTCCGCTTCGACCATTCAACGCAGCAGGTGCTTCGCCGCAGGATTCAGGAAAAGATTAAAATCGCCTCACTTACGAATGATGCGATTGTCGCAGAATTTGCTGCCGCGTTGACCCTCTTTTCTATTTATCAATAGAATACCCCCAGCGCATCTCGACGAAAAAGCGCGCCGGAGCCCGCAGCAATTACTTAAGTACAGGCCGGCTCGCCTGACTTTGCCCAAAACCCTCCCGGGGAGACTCACTGCGGACCGAGCTGGCAAAACCACCTCAGCGGCAGGTCCTGCATCAGGGTATGCCTGCCCGGCATCGGATGATTAATCCAGCATGTCGATCACTCACATTTCGGTGCGCGGCGCGCGCCAGCATAATCTGCGCGATATCAACGTCCGCATTCCTCGTAACGCGCTCACAGTGATCACCGGCCTCTCCGGCTCGGGCAAAAGCTCGCTGGCCTTCGACACCATCTATGCCGAAGGCCAGCGCCGCTACGTCGAAACCCTCTCAGCCTACGCCCGCCAGTTCCTCGATCAGATCGAGCGGCCCGATGTGGATTCCATCGAGGGCCTCAGTCCCGCCATCTCCATTGAGCAGAAGACCACCAGCCGCAGCCCGCGCTCGACCGTAGGCACCATCACGGAGATTTACGATTACCTGCGCCTGCTCTACGCCAGCGTCGGCACGCCGCACTGCCCCAGCTGCGGCCGGCCCATCTCCCGCCAGACTGCCGAGCAGATCGTCGAGCGCGTCATGGAACTCGGCCGCGGCGAACGCGTCACCGTCATGGCGCCGGTCGTGCGCGGACGCAAGGGCGAGTTCCGCGACCTGCTCGATGAAATCGACCGGCAGGGCTTCCGCGCGCGCGTCGACGGCGAAATGCGCGATCTCTCCGAACCGGTACTCCTCGACCGCCGCAAGAACCACACCATCGAAGCCGTAATCGACCGCGTGCTGCTCAGGCCGGCAACCGCAGAAGCAGCCGGCAGGCAATCGGTCGAGAAGCGCCTGGAACAAGCCGTCGGCAAGGCCCTGCAGCTGGCCGGCGGCCTGGTGCTCATCGCGCAATCGAACGGCGACGAACAGTTGTTTTCATCCTCCATGGCCTGCCCCGAATGCGGCCTCGACGTTCCCAAACTCGAGCCGCGCAGCTTCTCCTTCAACTCCACTTATGGCGCATGCCCCGAGTGCCACGGCCTTGGCTCGCTCTACGATCTCGATCCCGCCAAAGTCATCGCCGACTGGTCGAAGCCTCTGCTCGACGGCGGCCTGGGACCCGGCTCGTCGTCGCAGTACCTGCTCAGACTCATTCAGCTCGCCGCCGACCGCTACAAGATCGATCTGAAGAAGCCGTTCGAAGAGCTTCCTCCCAGGCAGCAGCACATCCTGGTCTACGGGCCGCCCAAAGGCGAGGCCCCGCGCACCGGCTTCCACGGCATTCTTGCCTACCTGCGCGACACCATTGAGGAAGCGCGCAGCGAGGGCTACCGCGAATACATGATGACCTTCATGTCGGCAACGCCCTGCCCGGCCTGCCGCGGCAAGCGTCTGCGCCCGGAGTCGCTGGCCGTAAAAATCGGCGGCCTGTCGATCGCCGACTTTACCGCCCTGCCCCTCAACCGCGCGCTCTCGGCGGCCATCAACCTGAAATTCACTGAGCGCGAAGCGCTGATCGCCGAGCGCATCCGCCGCGAAGTCGTCGAGCGGCTCGAATTCCTCTGCGCCGTTGGCCTCAATTACCTCTCGCTCGATCGCAACGCCGCCACGCTCTCCGGCGGCGAGGGCCAGCGCATTCGCCTCGCCACACAGATCGGCTCGCGGCTGCGCGGCGTACTCTACGTGCTCGACGAGCCTTCCATCGGCCTGCATCAGAGAGACAACAACCGGCTGATTCAGGCTCTCGAAAAGCTGCGCGATCTCGGCAACACCGTCCTGGTCGTCGAACACGACGAAGACACCATCCGCCACGCCGACTACGTCCTCGACCTCGGCCCCGGCGCGGGGCGGCTGGGCGGCAGCGTCGTCGCCGAAGGCACGCCCGATCAGATCATGGCCAACCCTGCATCGCTCACCGGCCGGTACCTGAGCGGCGCAGCCACCATGATCCAGCGCGAGAGGCCGCGTCCGCTCACCGGCAAGTGGCTGGCCATCACCGGCGCGCGCGAGCACAACCTGCGGGAAGTCTCCATCCGCATTCCGCTCGGCGTAATGACCGTTGTTACCGGCGTCAGCGGCAGCGGCAAAAGCACGCTGGTCAACGACATCCTCTACCGCTCGCTCGCCAGGCAGCTTTACGGCTCGCGTGAGGAGCCCGGAGCGCACGACGAGCTGACCGGCGCCGAGCAGATCGACAAAGTCATCCGCATCGACCAGTCGCCCATCGGCCGCACGCCGCGCTCCAATCCGGCGACCTACACGCAGGTCTTTTCGCCCATCCGCGACCTGTTCGCCATGCTGCCCGAATCGCGCGAGCGCGGCTACAAGCCCGGCCGCTTCAGCTTCAACGTGGCCGGAGGCCGCTGCGAAACCTGCCAGGGCGACGGCCAGCGCCGCATCGAAATGAACTTCATGCCCGACGTCTACGTGCAGTGCGAGGTCTGCAACGGCCGCCGCTACAACCAGGAGACGCTGGCCGTAAAGTTCCACGGCTACTCCATCGCCGACATCCTCGACCTCACCATCGAAGACGCGCTGCCGCTGCTCAGGGACGTTCCCCAGGTCCGGCAGAAGCTGCAAACCCTCGTCGACGTCGGCCTGGGCTACATCCATCTTGGCCAGAGCGCCGTCACGCTCTCCGGCGGGGAGGCGCAGCGCATGAAGCTGGCGCGCGAGCTCTCCAGGCGCCAGACCGGCCGCACCCTCTACCTGCTCGACGAGCCCACTACCGGCCTGCACTTCGACGACGTGCGCAAGCTCCTCGAAGTGCTGCACCGGCTCACCGATCTCGGCAACTCCGTCATCATCATCGAGCACAACCTCGACGTCATCCGCAACGCCGACTGGGTCATCGATCTCGGCCCCGAGGGCGGCGAAGAAGGCGGCCGCATCGTGGGCCAGGGACGGCCGGCAAAGATTGCCGCCACCCCGGAGTCTTACACCGGCCAGTTCCTGCGGCGATACTATACATCGAACGGCCGGCTGGTTGAGGATAATGCCGAGGATGTTAAAGCACAGGATCCTGCGGCCGAAGCTGGCGATCGAAACCCGGAGGCGCCTGCAGCCGAGCCGCCGGTGTTGCCGGCAAAGAACGGCCGCACCGGAAGCAGGAGCGGAAACACAAAAGCCGCGCCCCGAAAGAAGAAAGCAGGACGCACATCATGACTTGGCCAGCTTCGCCGGATTCGCCCACTTCGCCTGAAGACAATCCACCTCGCCCGTGGCCCCAGACCGAGGAGCCGGCCGACGCCGAGCCTTCAGCGCTGAATGGTCCGATTGCGCCGGGCCATAGCGCAGCGCCGCGATTCGAGTCCGCCGATCTCAGCAGCCCCGAGCGCATTCCCAATTTCGGCCACCTCATCCTGCTGCTGGTGCTGGTCGGCTTCGGCGCTCTGCTTGCAGGCATCCTCAGCCAGATTGCGCTGCACCGGCATCTGTTCGGCGTCACCAGCCTTCAGGAGGCGGTGACCGACGTTCACTACGCGCTGGGCAGCGAGGCCATTCTCTACCTCGCTTCGCTCGCCGCCTGCCTCATCGTCTTTCCCCTCATCTGGCAGAAAGGCTTCTTCTCGGGAATCCAGTGGAACTTTATGACCGCCTGGCGGCTGCGATGGCGTCTGGTGGCCGCAGCCTTCGCCTGCTTCGTGCTCGCTCTGCTCAACACCGTCATCGTTCCCGGCCCCTCCAAAACGCCCATCGAAAAAATCTTCCGCACGCCCGGCGCGGCATGGCTTCTGTTCGCCTTTGGAGTCACCTTCGCCCCGTTCTTTGAGGAAACCTTCTTCCGCGGATTTCTGCTCCCCGCCTTCTGCACCTGCTACGACTGGATCGCAGAGCGCGCCGCGGGCTCCGCCGATCTTCGGACCGATCTCAGAGGCCGCGCCCACTGGCCCGCATCCGCGCAGATCGCTGCCGCCTTCATCACCGCGATTCCCTTCGCCGGGCTCTGCTCCTTTCCGCGCAGCCACGACATTCCGCACATCGCCGTACGGATCCTCGTCGTGCTCGCATGGCTCGCAGGCATCGGCCTGGCATGGC
>DATGLJ010000058.1:0-9262 GCA_035294185.1 Occallatibacter sp.
ACGCCGGCCACTGCGTCGATCGCCGCCGGAGCCACGCAGCAGTACACGGCAACCGGAACTTACAGCAACGGCAGTACGCAGAACATTACCGGGGCTGTGACCTGGACGTCGAGCAACGCGGCTGCAGCGACCATCAACGCCAGCGGACTGGCAACCGGGGTAGCTGCGGGTTCGACTACGATCACCGCAACCTCGGGCTCCATCGCCGGCACGGCAAGCCTCACCGTCAGCGGCAGCAGCTCCGGCTCGCCGAGTTTCAGGCTGGGGGCAAGCCCATCCACGCTGACCATCGCTCACGGCTCCTCGGGCACGGAAACCATCACCGCAGCGCCAGCCGGCGGCTATACCGGCACGGTCCTGCTTACAGTGGACTTCGGCAGCGCGGACAGCACTCTGGCAAATCTCTGCGCCGGTTTTGGCAGCAGCCAAAGCCTGCAGGGTTCCATCGCCGTCGCCGGAACCAGCCCGGCGACAACCACTCTCACGCTGGACGCCAATGCCGCCGATTGCGCTGACGCGGCCGCTGTCTCCCGCACCGGGCTCCATCCCCTGAAGCAATCGGCCAGCATGGCAAAGCTCGGTCCGGAAAACAGGCGTCCGGAACTTCCCGGCCCCCTGCCGGCGGGAGCATCGTTCGCCGGACTGGTTATGATCGGCTATCTCGGACGCCGCTCGCGCAGGCTGCGCAACACGACGGCAGTCCTTATTCTGCTTGCGGCAGCCTTTACCCTGTCGGCATGCGGAGGACAGATCTCGCTGGTGGGCAGCGCATCTCAGACAATCACAAACCCGCAGCCCGGCACTTACACCGGAACCATCACCGGCCACGATTCGGCGAACGCGGCTATAACAAACACGACAACCTTTACTCTCGTCATCCAGTAACTTCAAATCCCGCCGGCACACCGGGGTGCAGGCCAAAGCGTCTGCACCCCGGCCCTGCTCTTTTTTTTAAATTGCCGTCTGCTTTCTCGACGGCGGAGTCTCCCTTGTTTCCCATCGTGGCACCCAGATCAGGCTTCAAATCCGATTCGGTACTTTCGTGCATCCCGGCCCATTTATGTAACATGTTTTTCCTGCCGATGCGTTTAAAACAATAGCTATCCGAAGACACCTCTCCGGCTCGTTCGGACGCCCCATACGCCGCCTCTGACGTCCCGGTTCCAAGGAATTTTTTATGGGATTTCCCGGTTCCCAGAACCCGCGCCCCACGCCCCGCCAGATCTCCGTGGCGGCCCAGAAGATCGCAGCGGCGCAGTTTTCGCTCTTCGGCTTCGACGTACTTGAACAGAGCGGCAGCGCCCGCTTCTTCTACGACCTGGGCGTCGCGCGCTCGGGCGGCATGATGAAGGTTGTCGTTCATGGCAGCCTCGACGGTTTCTGGGATCTCATCGAGCCATATCTCGACCGTTCCAGTTTGCAGACGCCCAACTACCACCGCGCAATCGATCTCTGGCTTGAGCGGCACAGCTCCCATATCATCTGTTGTCTCGTGCAGTTTGGCTCCACTGATCTCCACCACACGCCGCGCATTTATCTGGCCTCTGCCGGCGAGGTGGCCGAACAGCTGCACCAGGGCACGGACCGTCTCATTGGGACTCCCCTGACGCCGCGCAATTCCGCGCCCGACGAACATGAGGGCCTGCCGGCGCGCTGGCGGTTCACCGAGGAGCGCCTGGCGAACCTGATGGACGGCCAGGAAGACGAACACCGGGTGCAGCATCTGCGCCTCTCGGCCGCAACGGCGTAAGTTCCCGCATGCATTCTTTTTAACCACATCCGCCGCCGGCTGCGCCGTTCTGCGGCTCACGTCCCGTTCCAATCCGGCCGGGTGCGGCGAAATCTTTGTGCTCGGCTGCAAAGAGCAACTCACGTGCGGGCGCCTGCAGCGACATCCTCCCGGACTCAGGCCCGATCATTGCAAACCCGCAACCGCTTGTTGCTTCAGGACCGCATCCGGCATCTAATGGAGATTACTGCGGCCGCGCCGTACAAAGCCGCCGTTCTTCCCCCACCTGCGGTTCGCGAGGATACCCGATGGCTTCTGCCTACTTGCAACGCATTGCCACCGCTGTGCCCGACTACGACATCCATGAGGGATTCGTAGAATTCGCCGCCGGAATGCTCGACGACCCGCGCGCCCGTTCGATCTTCCATCGTCTGGCGGCCAAGTCCGATATTCGCCATCGCTACTCATGCCTGGCGCGCGAGCACGATCCAACGGCATTCTCCGCGGACGCGATGACCTTCTACGGCAGCGGCATCTCGCGCTCCACCGCGGAGCGCATGCGCGTCTTTGAGCGGTGCGCCCCGCAGCTTGCCCGCCGCGCGCTCGACCGGCTGGCCCTGAGCGAAGCGGAACGCGGCCGGATACGCCATGTGCTCGTCACCTGCTGCACAGGCTTCTACGCCCCGGGCATCGATTTCGACATCATCGATCACCTTGGCCTGCCCGCCTCGACCGAGCGTTCGTTCCTCGGATTCATGGGCTGCTACGCGGCCATCAACGCACTCAAACTTGCGCGGCACATCGTGCGCTCGCAGCCGGAATCCGCGGTCCTCATGGTGAATCTCGAGCTCTGCACGCTTCATTTCCACCAGACACAGGAGCTGACCGAAGCGCTCGCGTTCCTGCTCTTCGGCGACGGATGCTCCGCCGCGCTTATCGGCAGCGAGCCCGCGGGATTCGAAATGGACAGCTTCCACGCTTTGCGCATCGAGAACGCGCGCGACCTCATCACCTGGCGCATCGGCGACCTGGGCTTCGATATGTTCCTCTCCACGCAGGTGCCGAACCAGATCTCGAAAGCAATGAGGGAAAACGCCGCCGCAGTGACTCACGAAAACGGCCTCGCCCACTCCATTGATTTATGGGCAGTCCATCCCGGTGGCCGCGCCATTCTCGATGCAGTGGAAGACGGACTTGATCTCGCACCCGATGCGCTCGCGCCCTCGCGATGCATTCTCTCGCGCTTCGGAAATATGTCCTCCGCCAGTGTAATGTTTGTCCTGCAGCAGCTGATGAAAGAGGCGCGCGCCGGCCAGCATGGCTGCGCGATTTCCTTCGGTCCCGGGCTCACCGCGGAGATCATGCGCTTCCATGCCGCCTGACGCGCAATCGTTCCGGAAATCCTTTCTCGAAAGGGCGCAGCTCGGCGAGCTGATGGACGAGCCTGCAAGCTACGAACAGTTCCGCGGCTGCCTGCGCGATCTTGAGCGCGTCAACCGCGCCGTTCTCGCCTACCGCCCCACGCTCCGATGGCTCAGCCGGTTCTCCTCGCCCGAGGCACCTGCCACGGCAGCTTCGCCATTGCACATCCTCGACGTAGGCTCGGGCGGCGGCGACATGCTCCGCCGCATCGAGCGCTGGGCGCGCGCCCGCAACCTGCCCGTGCAGCTCACCGGACTCGACCTGAACCCGCATGCCGCGCGGGCGGCGCGTGAGTCTACGCCTGCCGCGAGCCGGATCGAATGGATCACAGGCGATGTCTTTGCCTACATTCCCCGCCGCCGCGTCGATCTCATCATCAGCTCGATCTTCACGCATCATCTCACCGATGCGGACATTGTGCGCTTCCTTGAATGGATGGAGCAAACAGCCGCTCGCGGCTGGTTCATCAATGACCTCTGGCGCAGCCGCCGATCCTGGCATCTTTTCCGAGCGCTCGCCCATCTCATGCGCTGGCATCCTTTCGTCCTGCATGACGGCCCGGTCTCGATCCGGCGCAGCTTTCGCCCCGAAGACTGGCGCCGCTATCTGGCCGCAGCCGGACTGAGCGACGACAAAGCGCAGATCTTTCCGGCCTGGCCGGGAAGACTGTGCGTGGCGCGGGTGAAGTCATGACGCCGGCGAGCAGCACGGACGCGATCGTCATCGGCGGCGGCCCTGCAGGCGCTGCAATCGCGATTAATCTGGCCCGCAGCGGCCGCGCGGTCGAGTTGATCGAGCAGAGCGCCGCAGCGCACCACAAGGTCTGCGGCGAGTTCCTGAGCCTTGAAGCGATTGCCTGCCTCGATCGCCTCGGCATCGATCCGAGCGCGCTGGGCGCGGCTCCCATCCACGGCGTCCGCCTCTCCGCGCAGCGGGAAATCGCGGCCTCCGATCTGCCCTTCCGCGCACTCTCGCTCACGCGGCGCTCGCTCGATGAAGCGCTGCTTCAACAGGCCGCCGCCTCGGGCGCAAAATTGTTCCGCGGTCATCGCGTCGATTCAATCGCTCAGTCAGACACAAACTGGACCGCCACGCTCAGCAACCAAGATCGCCATAGCGCGCCTACCGCCTTTCTCGCCACCGGCAAGCACGATCTCGCCGGCCATCGCAGATCGCCGGGCAAACAGAACGATCTCGTCGCTTTCAAAATGTACTTCCGCCCAACCCGGGCACAGCAGCGCGCGCTCGAGGGCTGGGTAGAGCTGTTTCTCTTCCCGGGCGGTTACGGAGGACTCCAGCTTGTAGAACAGGCGCAGGCCATTCTCTGTTTTGTCGTCAACCGCAGACAGCTTCGTGCGCCGAAAGGTGATGGGCAGTCCCGTCGTTGGCCCGCGCTGCTCGATCATCTGCTGCGTCACTCCGACCTGCTTGCAGAGCGCCTTGACGGCGCGCATCCGCTGCTTACCAAGCCGCTCGCCTTGTCATTCATCCCCTACGGTCTGCTCTTCAGCCATGCACAGCCCGGTCTGTGGCGTCTCGGCGATCAGGCCGCCGTCATTCCATCCTTCACCGGCGACGGCATATCGATCGCGCTGCACAGCGCGCAACGAGCGGCTGAATTGTTTGCCCGCGGCGCCGATGCGGTCACATTTGCACGCCGTCTGTGCAGTGAGCTGAGCGCCCCGGTAAGTCTCGCCACCACGCTCTCCCGGCTCATGGTCGCAGCGCCCGCGCTTGCGCAACTCGCCCGCTTTTGGCCAGGCGCGCTCTGCCATCTCGCTCGGCGCACGCGCATCCCGAATTCCGCCTGGCGCAATCGTGCCTTCGCCACCCGCGCATGACAGCGCAATAATTTTGTTTGCAGGAGCTTGCCGATGAAGACTTCTTTCGCCGCCGCGTTACTGGCCCTCGCCGCGATTACCGCTGGCGCGCAGTCCGGCGTTCTGGGCGTCTGGAAGACGAAATCAGGCTCGATCGTGCGCATCGACCGCTGCGGCGATAAAGTCTGCTTCACGGTGATCAGGATAACGCCCGGCATCACCGCAACCACCGACATTCACAATCCGGACCCAGCCCTGCGCAATCGCCCGCTGTGCAATCTGCGCATCGGCACCGGCTTCACGCTCTCTGACCCTGACCACGCCGCCGGCGGCACTCTCTACGATCCCAAGACCGGCAAGACCTACCACGGTCAGATGGCCATCGAAGATGGTAAGCTGCACCTGCGCGGATACGTCGGCATTCCGCTCTTTGGCGCGTCGGAGACATGGACCCGTCCCACCGCGCCTGTCGCGCCATGCAACAGTGCGCAGCCATCCCGCTGAGAGTGGCGAACTCGCGGTGAACGTTGTTGTGCTGGGTTATCGAAGGATTTTGAAGCCCGAGGTCCCCGATCTCGAAGACCCGGCCGCCGGCGCACCGAAGTCCATTCCCGTGGCCAGCCTGGCCGCTTCCGACATCATCGAAGGCTTCCACGGCGGCTCAAACACAATCTCGACATGCACCGCGCTCACTTCAGGCAGCCGCGCGAGCTTAGTCTCGATCTCACGCTTGATCACATCGCTCATCGCGCAGCCCGGCGCGGTCAGCGTCATGCGCAGCTCGATGCGCTTGCCGCCATTCTCGACCGGCTGCACTGCCAGATTGTAGACAAGCCCGAGATCGACGACATTCACCGGCAGCTCGGGATCGCGCACGGTCTTAAGCTGCGCCCAGATCATCTCCTCGCGCAGCGCGGCGGCCTGTTCCGATTGCTCCGTTGCCATGGCTACTCCGTCGAGACCGCTTCCTGCTTTCCCTCAAGCGCGGCCTGCATCGTGTGCCAGGCGAGCGTCGCGCACTTCACGCGCACCGGAAACTTGGCCACGCCGGCGAAGACGCCCAGCTTGCCCAAATCCTTAGCCAGGTCCGCGCCGTTGCCGTTCGCGGCCGCTCCGGTCACCAGCTTATGGAATTCATTGAAAAGCTTTTCCGCCTCGGCTTTCGTCTTGCCCTTCACGCTCTGCGTCATCATCGAGGCCGACGCCTTGGAGATTGCGCAGCCCGCGCCCTGAAAGCCGATGTCGCGGATCGCGTCGCCCTCAAGGTCGAGAAAGACCGTGAACCGGTCGCCGCACAGAGGGTTGTACCCCTCGGCGCTATGATTGGCCGTCGCCGGCCTGCGGAAGTTCCGCGGCGCTTTGCTGTGCTCCAGGATCACTTCCTGGTAGAGCTCGTTCAGCTCCGTCATCCCATCACCTCATGCGCCCTGCGGATGCCCGATACCAGCGCATCGATCTCGTCGCGCGTGTTGTAAACCGCAAAAGAAGCCCGCGCCGTTGCCGGCACGCCGAATCGCTCCATCACCGGCTGCGCGCAATGGTGGCCCGTGCGGATGGCGATGCCCTCGCGATCGAGAATCGTGCCCAGATCGTGCGGATGCACGTTATCGACCACGAACGAAAGCACGCCTGCGCGCTCGCGGGCCGTGCCGATCAGCCGCACGCCTTCAACAGCGCTCACCTGCGCCGTCGCATACTCCAGCAGATCGTGCTCGTGCGCCGCCACGCGGTCCATGCCCAGGTTCATCACGTATTCCAGCGCCGCGCCCAGGCCGATCGCGCCGGCAATGTCGGGCGTACCCGCTTCAAACTTGTACGGCAGCACGTTATACGTGGTCTTTTCGAAGGTCACCGAGCGGATCATGTCGCCGCCGCCCTGGTAAGGAGGCATCTCCTCGAGCAGTTCCGACTTTCCGTAGAGCACGCCGATGCCCGTCGGCCCGTAAACCTTGTGGCCGCTGAAGGCGTAGAAGTCGCAGTCGAGCGCCTGCACGTCGACGGGCAGATGCGGCGCTGCCTGCGCGCCGTCCACCAGCACCGGAATGCCGCGGTCATGCGCAAGCCTGATGATCGTGCGCAGCGGATTCACGGTTCCCAGCGCGTTGGAAACATGCGCCACTGCGACAATGCGTGTGCGCGGCCCGAGCAGCTTTTCGAACTCTTCCAGGATCAGTTCGCCGGCGTCATTGATCGGCGCCACGCGCAGCCGCGCGCCCTTTTCCTCGCACAGTATCTGCCACGGCACGATGTTCGAGTGGTGCTCCATCGCGCTGATGAGCACTTCGTCGCCCGCGCGCACGTTCGCCCGGCCATAGCTCTCGGCTACCAGGTTCACGGCCTCTGTCGCGCCGCGAACAAAGATAATTTCCCGCGTTTGACCGGCATGCAGGAAGCGCCGCACCGTCTCCCGCGCCTCATCGTGCGCATCGGTGGCGCGCATGCTCAGCGCGTGCACGCCGCGGTGAATATTGGCGTTATCGTGCTGGTAATAGTGCGCGACGGCCTCAATCACCGCGCGCGGCTTTTGCGACGTGGCTCCATTATCGAGGTACACCAGCCTCTTGCCATGCACAGCCTGGTCGAGAATGGGAAAATCGCGCCGGATCTTCGCGACATCAAGCGGAGGATGTGTGCTCGGATGCACGGCTGCGCTCCTGCCGTTCGCTGGCAGTTCAATCCCTGTCTGATGTACCGTGGAGTTCATCCAGCCTCCTCCCAGCTTTGCGATCCCACTTCCGCAAGCTGGCCTCCGTCGCTCCGGCGGCGTTCGCGTCCCTGCATGGCCTCGGCCAGCCCGTTCAGCCGGTCGCGGATCAGCGTCTCGACAAACTCCCGCGCCGGCGCCTCGCGCATGCGGTCAAGACACTCTGCCGCAAAAGCATAGAGCAGCAGATTGCGCGCATCGGTCTCACTCAGGCCGCGCGAACGCAGATAGAAGAGCGCTTCTTCTTCGATTTGCCCAATCGTCGCGCCGTGCGTGCACTTCACGTCGTCGGCGTAAATCTCAAGCTGTGGTTTGGTGTCGATGCGCGCATCGTCGCTCAGCAGCAGGTTGCGGTTGGTCTGCTTGGCGTCCGTGCGCTGCGCGTCCTTATGGACCACGATTCGCCCATGGAAAACGCCGCGCGACTGCTCGTCGAGAATGCCGTTGTAAAACTGGCGGCTGCCGCAGTTCGGCCTGGCGTGCTCCACCAGCATGAAGTTGTCCAGATGCTGCCGGCCTGCGCCGACAAACAATCCGTTGATCAGGCACTCGGCGCCTTCGCCGTCCAGCACCGGATGCACGTTGTTGCGGACCAGGCCTCCGCCCAGCAGAATCGAGTGCGAGTCGACATTTGCTCCCCGCTCCTGCTCAATGCGCAGCGTCGAAAAGTTGAAGCTTTCGAGATTCTCGCGCTCCACCAGGAAATGCCCGACCACCGCATCCTGCCCTGCAATCAGCTCGGTAACGGAATTGGAGAACGCCGCGCCGGCGCCAATCGAAACATACTCTTCGATCACCGCTACCTTGCTCGTCGCCGCTGCAATCACCAGCGTGCGCGGATGCGTCATCACCGCAGCGTCGTGCGCCGTGGTCAGATAGAGCAGATGCACGGGCTGCTCGACATTCGCCCCGCGCTCCACGCGCACATACGCGCCGTCTTCCCACAGCGCCGTATTCAGCGCCACAAACGGATCGCGCCTGTTGTCGGCGTAGCGGCACAGGTGCGCATCCACACCCTCGCGCTCGGCGCTTACGGCATCGGCCAGGCCGCCTACGGCAAGCCCGGCAGGCAATTCACGCACATCGCTCAACGCCGGCGCAAAATGCCCGTTCACAAACACCAGCCGGCAGGCCGTGTTGGCAATGCGCAGCGCCTCAAGCTCCGCCGCCGGAATCGCGCTCTCGCTCTCCGCGCCTCGCTCGAACGCGATGCGCTCCAAAGCCGAAATATTGGTAAAGCGCCAGTCTTCATCGTGCGTAGTGGGCAATCCCTTGGCGCGAAATTCCGCCCAGGCTTCCTCGCGCAGCCGGATCAGCCACGCCGGGTCGCCAACACGCCTCTTCCGCAGCGCCTCATGCGTTTCTACAAAATAGTCCACCTGTTTCGCAGCCGTCGCCATCCGTCCCTCACCCACGCGCAATCGATGCGGCTTCGTCAGGCTCCGCCCAGCCGTAACCCTTTTCCTCAAGCTCGAGCGCCAGCTCCGGCCCGCCCGAGCGCACGATCCTGCCGTCTACCAGCACGTGCACAAAATCCGGCCTGATGTAGTCGAGCAGCCGCTGGTAGTGCGTGATCACCAGGAATGC
>DATGLJ010000059.1:0-5809 GCA_035294185.1 Occallatibacter sp.
ATCTGGAATGGAAAAACCGCACCCTCCGAATATTTACACAAGCTGCTTGACGTCACCATCCCTTTTCCCGTTTGACCCTGCTTTCGCGTCTAACTAGACTTACAGCAGGATTTTCTCTCATGGCGCCTCGCGGATTTCGAAGCTTTTCTCTTCTCTGGGCAGCGGTTGCGTGCCTGCTTGCAGCGACCGTATCCGGCCCGGCTCAATCTTCGTCGAACCGCGCGCGCCAGGCCCCGCCGGAAAGCTCGTCCAGCTCGTCCAGTGCTCAGGCGCCAGGCCAGGATGCAGCCTCGGGACCCGGCGTGTATGCGCAGGAAAAATCGCCTACTCTCATCGATCCGGCCGGTCCCACGGTTTCGCTCATCAGCGCAGAGCCGGTTTTCGATATGGCCGCTGCTCTGAATGCCTGCGGGTACAACGAGGGACTGGAACAGAGCGCGCCCATTCGCAGGCGCGTGCGCGACGAGATCGATCAGGCGCTGGCCAAAAGCGAAGAGGCGCGCTCGAAGCGCGACGCGCTCTGCCTCTACATCGCGCAGCACAACATGACGGGCAGCGAAAAGGACGTGGCCCAGTACATATCGCTGGCGCTCTACCTGACGCCGCCGCCGGAACTGGAGGCCACGGCCGACCTGACGGAGATGCCTCCCGACGCCACGCAGGTTTACGAGGTTCTGCCCATCCTGCGCTCCTTTGTCGCCGCAGTGGACCTGCACGGGATCTGGCTTACCGCTCACCGCTACTACGACGAAGAGATCGACAAGCTGCACGATCCGCTCTCGAAGATGATCGTCGACACCGATCTTTATCTCAAAATGCCCGCCAATACCTATGACGGCCGCCGCTTCGTCGTGGTGATCGAACCCATGCTGTCGCCCGCCATGGTGAATGCGCGCGTCTACGGCGCCGATTATGTGGTCGTGGTATCGCCGGTAGACGGGAAAATTCCCATGGCCGGCGTGCGTCACACCTATCTGCATTACATGATCGACCCGCTGCTCTATGCGCGCTCGAACGCCATCGACCGCGAGAATCCCATTCTGAAGGAAGTGCGCGACGCGCCTCTCGAGTTCCGGTTCCGCTCCGATACGGTGCCATTGACCATCGAATGCCTGATCAAGGCCATCGAAGCGCGGACGATGGACACCGGCATCGCCCCATACAAGATCCCGGCCGGCGTCGACCGCTCGGATCTGCCCAGGTACGAGTACCAGCAGGAAGCGGTCGAGAAAAAGATGGAGGCCGTGCGCCAGGCGGCGGTGGCTCATGACATGCGCCAGGGCTGGGTGCTTACGCAATACTTCTACGAGCAGCTGATCCAGTTCGAGAAGGATCCGGCCAGCCTCAACGACACGATCGGCGAAATGGTGTACAGCATGGACGTGGACCAGCAGGTCCACCGGGCGCGTCAGATCCAGTTCGACGCGCAGGCCGACGACGACGTGCTGCAGCGCAGCCAGCCGCGCAAGCTGACCGGCCTCGATCTGGCCGAAGCCAAGCTCTCGAACGGCGACGTGGCCGGCGCCAGGCAGATGGCCGAGCAGGTGCTGGCGCATCCGCAGGACTCGGTGCAGGGTGCGGCCGACGCGGCCCGCGCGCATTTCATCCTGGCCCGGGCAGACCTGCTGACCGTTCATCCCGGGGAATCGGAAGACGAAGCGGAAAAGACCGTCGGCGAGGCGATTGCGCAGTTTCAAAAGACGCTTGAAACCAGCAAGGACCAGCGCCTGCTTGCCTGGTCGCACATCTATCTTGGCCGCGTGCTCGATCTTGAGTGCAAGCGCGAGGAGGCGGTTGCAGAGTACAAGGAAGCGCTGGTCGTGCGCGATGGCCAGCAGGATACGCGCCTGGCCGCCGAGCGCGGCATAAAGGCGGCCTACGCAGCACCAGGCCAGCAGAAGTGCGAGGACGACTCGGACGACGATGCGGGACCGGACGCCGGCTCGCCGTCCGGCTCGGGCGCGTCTGCGGGCGCGGCGGGACAGCCATCGGCCGGAGCTTCCGCGCCGGATTCCGGCTCCGCGCAGCCGCAATAAGGGCCATGGTCTACGGCGGGACAGAATGTCAGCTCCAATGGTTGAGCAGCCGGCTGTAGAGCAACTCGAGATGGCGCTGGGGCATACTTTTGCTTGCCCCGAAGTGCTGGTGCGCGCCCTCACGCATCGCTCGCTGGCCCGGCAGATCGCGCATCAGAACGGAGGCGAATCCGCCGCGGTTCCCCACAACGAGCGGCTGGAGTTTCTGGGCGACGCGGTTCTGAATCTGGTGGTCGCCGAGGCGCTCTTCTCACTGCATCCCGAGTGGCAGGAGGGCGAGTTGACGCGCGTGCGGGCCCGGCTTGTCAGCCGCCAGCACATGGCGCAGGTAGCCGGCGCAATCGGGCTGGGCGATTATCTGCGTCTGAGCAAGAACGAAGAGCGCAGCGGCCTGCGCCGCAAGAGCACCGTGCTTTCCGACTCAATGGAAGCGGTGATGGGGGCGCTGTTTCTCGACGGCGGCCTGGAGCCGGTGCGGGCCTTTGCGCGCAGGCGGATCATGGGTGAGGCAGTTGCCGAGCTGGCCGAGCAACTGCGCTCCGGCGCCGCGCTGGGCAATTACAAATCCGCCTTGCAGGAGCGGCTGCAGGCCATTCACGCAGGCACGCCGGAGTATCGCGTGAAGAGCGAGAGCGGTCCTCCGCACCGGAGGCAGTTCGTCGTCGAGGTGCGGCTGAAAACGGCAGCCGGGGTGTCCGGCGAGCCGCTGGCCAGCGGATGGGGAAGGACAAAAAAGCGGGCCGAGCAGGATGCCGCCCGGCGTGCGCTCGACCGCCTGCCGGCATCGGAGCTGCCGGCGAAGAGCGAAGCCAACCTTCCGGCCGGCGGGGCTCTCGAAGGCAAGCAGGAGGAGTCCGCCTCTCCATGAAAAAGAATCAGGTCCCAGGTTCCGCCCAGGACCGGAACGACGCCGACCGGGGCGCTGTTGAAGAAAATTCGCAGCCTTCGGAAGCGCGCCGTATTGGAGCCTGGCATTGCTTGCGGCAGCAACTCCCCTCTCCTGCCGATATGTTGGCGTCGTTGCTGCGCACAGTGACGATTGCGCTGTTTGTGCTCACCTTCCTGCTGCAGCCGTTTTTTATTCCCTCCGAAAGCATGGAACATACGCTGCTGGTCGGCGATTTTCTGCTCTTCAATAAACAGGAGCTTGCCCCCGCCGGCTCGCTCAGCCGCATGTTCATGCCGTACCGCGACGTGCGGCGCGGCGATATTGTGGTCTTCCACCATGTCGATCCGCCGCTGCTGATCAAGCGCGTCGTGGGCGTTCCCGGCGACCGGCTGCGCATCGAGAACGGCCGCGTACTGGTCAATAACACGCCGCTGTACGAGCCTTACGCCGCGTTCGAGCCCGCGCCTGCCGATTCGTTCCGCGACAACTTCCCAGCCAGAACCTATACCGACCCGCAGGTCGATCCCGGCTGGTGGCGGCTGATGCAGAGCCTCACGCATAACGGCGAGCTGGTGGTGCCGCCCGGCGAGTATTTCGTACTGGGCGACAACCGCAATCACAGCATGGATTCGCGCTTCTGGGGATTCGTGCCGCGGCAGGCCATCGTCGCCCGGCCTCTGGTGATCTACTTTTCTCTGCGCCGTCCGTCCGGCACAGACCCCGGGAAGGAAACCGATGCCCGGCAGGCCGCGGATGATAGACTCGGACACGGCAGCGAACTTTCGGCGCCGCTGGCAGCATTCGCGCGGTGGAGACGCATCTTCCGCGTGGTGCACTGATGCCGGCCGCAATCGGGCCACAGGCGCAGCCAAGCACTTCCGCAACCGAGCGACAGGATGACAAAGACGACAAGAGTGGCTTCGGAAAAGCCTGCCGAGGCCGGACTCGCCCCCCAGCAAGCCGAAAAAGCCGAAGAGACGCTCTGGGAAGCAATCGCCAGCATCTGTTCCGTGCTGGTCATCGGCCTCTATATCCTCACCTTTCTGGCGCAGAATTTCGTCATCCCATCCGGCTCGATGGAAAACACGCTGCTGGTTGGCGATCACCTGGTCGTGGACCGCATCAATCTGGCTCCGCCCGAGCACTGGTTCCCTCTGGTCAAATATCGCCAGCCAAAGCGCGGCGACGTAGTGGTGTTCATCAAGCCGGTTGCCGAACCCGACCTGGATGCCGACGGCAAGCCGCAGTACCTGTTCCTGGTCAAGCGGCTCATCGGCGTGCCCGGCGACCGCATCCAGTTGCGCAACGGCGTTGTCATCCTCAACGGCGTGGCGCAGTCGGAGCCTTACGCCCAGCCGACCACGCCGGACAACTTCAGCAACTTTCTCGATAACTTCCCTTCCGAGCCTCCGCCGGCGATTCCCCAGGTTCCCGATTCCTGGCTTGACATCCAGTTCCCCAAATCGGTGGTTAACGGCGAACTGGTCGTGCCCAAAGGCATGTATTTCATGATGGGCGACAACCGCCACAACAGCCTCGACTCGCGCTACTGGGGTTTTGTGCCGCGGGCCAACATCGTAGGCCGGCCGCTGTTCAACTACTGGTCTTTCGAGACGCCCGAAACCGAATACGATCAGACAGGCGTCGCCAACCAGATCGCATGGATGGCCCACATCGCGCTGCATTTCTTCACGGGCACGCGCTGGAGCCGCACCTTTCACGTAATTCGCTGATTCCGCTCGACAGCTATTGCCCGGGCGGGCTCCTGACGCCGCCGGTCGAGGCATTAGCATGGAAGGCGTGGATTGTTCCTCTGCTATGAACGATGCTGCGCGGCCGACGCAACGCAAGCTGAAAAAACTACCTGTATTTCTGGTGATCCTGGCCGCTCTGCTGGCCCTGCTTCTGGTTCCGCCTCTCATCGGCATCGGCCACTATAAGAACCGCATCGCCGAGTTGCTCTCCGCGTCGCTCGGGCGGCCGGTACGGCTCTCGTCGGTCGAGCTGCGGCTGCTGCCCTGGCCGGGCTTTGTCATCACCGATCTGAGCGTAGCTGAAAATCCTGCTTATGGCGCCGAGCCCGTTCTGCACGCCGACACTGTCCGCGCCAACATCCGCCTGCTTTCGCTGTGGCGCGGCAAGCTGGAGATCAGCAGCATCCGCGTGGACGACGCGAGCCTGAACCTGGTGCGCGCCGCACCGGGCAGATGGAATCTCGATTCTCTGTTTCGCACAGCCGCGGCCAAAGCCGGCGCGGGCAAGGCCGCCGGAACCCCGCTGCCGTATCTGGAAGCGACCGACTCGCGCATCAACATCAAAAACGGCGCGGAAAAACTGCCGTTCTCGCTTGTGAACACGGACCTGTCGTTCTGGCAGGAGAATCCCGGCGAATGGCGCATCCGGCTGCGCGGCCAGCCGGCGCGCACTGATGTCGTGGTCGATATGGGCGATACCGGGATGGTGCGGCTGGAGGCAAGCGTGCGCAGCGCGCCGGCGCTGCACCTGATGCCCCTGCATGCCGATCTCGACTGGCGGGAGGCGCAGCTCGGGCAGCTTTCCCGTCTCCTGCTCGGCTCCGATCGCGGATGGCGCGGCGACCTGACAGGCGAAGCGCATCTGGACGGCACGCCGGAGGCCGCGCGCATTACCGCGCGGCTGCGAGCGACAGGCGTTCATCGCGCCGAGTTCGCGCCGCCCTCCCCGCTCGACTTCGACGCCAGCTGCGGCTTTGTGTACCACTACTCGCAGCGAGCCCTCGATCACCTCGAGTGCAACTCGCCGCTGGGCGACGGACGGCTGCGCCTTACGGGCGAGCTGCCGGACAACGGCGCGCCCGATCTCACGCTTGAGCTGGACCGCGTGCCGGCCGCGGCCGCCCTCGATG
>DATGLJ010000060.1:0-3733 GCA_035294185.1 Occallatibacter sp.
GGCGGCGATCTTATCGGCGACGATGCAGGCGCGCGGCAGCTCCATCATGGTACCGACCTTGTACTCGACGACCAGTCCTTTTTTGATGAAGACGTCGTGGGCGACCTGGTGGATGATGGCCGCCTGCGCCTTGAACTCTTCGGGGCCGGCGGTGAGCGGGATCATGATCTCGAGGTGCGGGTCGAGCCCGGACTTCTTGACCGTCGCCGCAGCTTCGAAGATGGCGTGGGCCTGCATCTCGGTGATCTCGGGATAGGTGATGCCAAGGCGGCAGCCGCGCAGAGCCAGCATGGGATTGAGCTCATGCAGCTCTTCGACACGCTCGAGGATGGTACGCAGCTCACGCAGCTTCGGCGACTTCGGTTTGGTGAGCTCCAGTTTCGCGATCTGCAGGAGCAGCTCTTCGCGCTTCGGCAGGAACTCGTGCAGCGGCGGATCGAGCAGGCGGATGGTCACCGGCAGCGACTCCATCGCCTTGAACAGGCCGGCAAAGTCGGCGCGCTGCATGGGCAAGAGCTTCTTGAGCGCAGCCCGGCGGTCCTTCTCGTTCGTCGCCAGAATCATCGCCCGCATGTGCTCGATGCGGTCCTCGGCAAAGAACATGTGCTCGGTGCGGCACAGGCCGATGCCTTCAGCGCCAAAGTCGCGCGCTGTTTTGGCGTCCCGCGGAATGTCGGCGTTGGCGCGCACCTTCAGCCTGCGCAGCGGATCGACCCAGCTCATGAACTTCACGAGATCGGGATCGTTCGGCTGCGCGTCGATGGTTTTCAATTTACCCGCGATTACGCGGCCCGTCGTTCCGTCGAGCGAAATAAAGTCGCCCTGCCTGAACACGCGGCCCTTCACGCGCAGTTCCTTTTTCGCCTCGTCCACCGTGCAGTCGCCCGCGCCCGCAACGCAGCACTTGCCCATGCCGCGCGTGACCACGGCGGCATGAGAGGTCATGCCGCCGCGCGAAGTCAGGATGCCGTCCGCCACTTCCATGCCGGCAATGTCCTCGGGCGTGGTCTCGCCGCGCACCAGAACAACCGACTTATAGGTGCCGTTGTTGCGGTACTTCACCGCATCCTCTGCGGTAAAGACGATCTGGCCCACGGCCGCGCCCGGCGAAGCCGGAAGTCCTGTCGCCAGCACCTCAACCTTCTCGCCCTTTTCAACCAGCCGCGGAACCAGGAAGTCATAAAGCTGGTTCGGCTCGACGCGGAAGATCGCTTCCTCTTTTGTAATGAGCCCCTCGTTGACCATGTCGATGGCCACGCGCACCGCGGCAAGGCCCGTGCGCTTGCCGTTGCGGGTCTGCAGCATGTAGAGCTTGCCATCCTGGATGGTGAACTCGAAGTCCTGCATGTCGCGGTAGTGCTTTTCCATCCGCCTGGTGATCTGCTTGAGCTGCTCGTACACCTCGGGCATGGCCTTCTCGAGGTCGCTGATCGGGTTGGGCGTGCGCACGCCCGAAACCACGTCTTCGCCCTGCGCGTTCATCAGGTACTCGCCGAAGAAGGCGTGCTCGCCGGTTGCGGGGTTGCGGGTAAAGCCCACGCCCGTGCCCGAGTTCTCGCCCAGGTTGCCGAAGACCATTGCCTGCACGTTGACCGCGGTTCCCAGCCAGTCGTCGATCCGGTTGATGCGGCGATAGGTCTTCGCCCGCTCGTTCTGCCAGCTCCGGAAGACGGCGTCGCGCGCTGCGGTCAGCTGCTCGATCGGATCCTGCGGGAAATCCTTTCCAGTCTCTTTCTTTACCAGCTTCTTGTACTCGGCGATGATCTCCTTGAGCGTCTCGGCCGTCAGTTCGTAGTCGAACTTCACCTTCTTCTTCGCCTTGAAGCCGTCGAAGATGTGCTCGAACTTTTTCTTCGGGACGTCCAGCACCACGTCGCCGAACATCTGGATCAGGCGCCGATACGAGTCGTAGGCGAAACGCGGATTGTTGGTCCGCTTCGCCAGCGCTTCCACGGCCTTGTCGTTCAGGCCCAGGTTCAGGATGGTGTCCATCATGCCGGGCATGGAGAACTTGGCGCCCGAGCGAACCGAAACCAGCAGCGGATTGTCGCCCGCGCCCAGCTTCTGGCCCTGCAGCGCTTCGAGCTTCTCGAGAGCCTCCTTCATTTCCTTGTCGATCTTCGGGCTCAGCTTGCCGCGCATGTACTCGCGGCAGGCCTCGGTCTGGATCGTGAAGCCCGGAGGCACCGGCAGGCCGGCCAGCGTCATTTCCGCCAGTCCCGCGCCCTTGCCGCCCAGCACGTCCTTCATCTTGCCGTGCCCCTCGGCCTTGCCATCGCCAAAGAAGTACACATATTTGATTTCAGTGGTTGTCGAACCTGCCGTTTCGGCAGGCGCCTGCTCCAGAACGCCCTGCGTCATGGAAAAAACCTCCGTGGGTTTCGTGAATGTCTTTGGCCCACACACTTCGTGGGCGCCCCAGCTTCGCGACACCGTTGTCCTGGTCGCCAGGCCGGGAAAAATACCAGCGCAGCTCTTCGCCGATGGGGCGCTCGCACAGCCGGTCCAGGGGTCAGGGTAGTGGATCGGGAGCTCAGAATTCCTGGTAGGAGGAGGTCCTGCTGAGCGCGCGACAGCGAAAATCAGGGCCTGAAGTTTCGCCTTGTCTAACCGGACATGCTTGAGCGCCGTGCGGGCGCGTGCAAATCGCTGCTACGAATAGCCCTTCCAGTATACGATTGCCCCTGCCCGGGATCACAAGTCACGCGGTCTTTCCTGGGCGCGACAGAACGGCCGGCCCGCCGGATGACTCTGGAGCGCTTACCGGCAGGGGCATCTACTGGCTGGCGCTCTCCGCCGTTCTGGTCGCCGTCAACTGGTTGCTCCAGCTGCCATCCTCGGTGCCGAAGGTGAAATCGATCTTATCGCCGCCGTCCACTTTGCCCCTGTAAACGATCCGATAAGTCTCGCCCTGGTACTGGGTATTCACGGCAAAGCTGATGGCGCCGCCGGTCACTGTCCCATCCTCAATCTCAGCCGGCTTGTCCGGCGCGCCTTCCATCATCCCCTCGATCGTTCCCGTCAGCGCGTTGTCTTTCGCGGTGAAATGAAACGTCACTGGCACGGCCGTTCCCTGGTAGTCGAAGCTGCCCTTCCACGTTCCGGACACATCGGCCGCGGCCGCCTGAGCCGGGTTTGCGCTGTTTGCCGCCGCCGGCGCTGCCGGCGCCGAACCTGCGGAATCGCCGCTCGCAGCCGCCTTTTCCGCCACCAGCTCCGAACTCCAGCTGCCGTCCTCGGTGCCCAGCGTGAAGTGAATGGAGCCGTCCCCGCTCGCAGCGGAGCCCTTGAAGACCAGCTTGTAATTCTCTCCCTGATAATCGGTATTCACGGAGAACGTCACCGTATCGCCATCTATCCTGCCGTCATGAATCTCGGCCGGCGTGGTGGGCAGCCCCTCCACCGTGCCGGTGACCGCATTCCCGGCGAGCGACAGATGAAAGGTGAGCGGTACGCTGTTGCCCTGAAAGTCGAACGCGCCCTTCCAGGTTCCCGCAAAATCCGCGCACCGGGCGCCGGCCGCAACAGCCAGCACCCCGGCTAACGCCGCAAGCTTCAGCCAAATCCTCATCGACAGACCCCCTCAAAACTCATGAGCATAGCACAGCTCGAATCCGGGCGCGCCTGGCAGTTACCCCGGCACTCGCCCAGATTTCACGCGCATGGCTCTCTCGCTCGCTGCCTTGCCGCTGTGATAGCATCCGTCTTTCGAGCACGGGCGCGCAGGCCAGGC
>DATGLJ010000061.1:0-4914 GCA_035294185.1 Occallatibacter sp.
GCTTTCGTTGTCCCGAGTATCCCGAGCGGCTCAGGGAGATCTACGATCCGCCCCCGGTGCTGTGGGTGCGCGGCGATGCGCAGCTGCTGGCGCGGCCGGGGATTGCCGTGGTGGGCACGCGGCATCCGACGCCTTACGGCAGCGGCATGGCGGAGCTGCTGGCCCGCGATCTGGCCGCAAGGCGGCTTTTGATCATCAGCGGCATGGCGCGCGGGATCGACTCGAGCGCGCACAAAGGGGCGCTGGCCGCCCGCAGGCCTACGCTCGCCGTGTGGGGAACCGGCATCGACGTGGTTTATCCCAAAGAGAATAAAAAACTGGCCGAGGAGATTCTGGCGGCCGGAGGCGCGATCGTGAGCGAGTTGCCGATGGGCACGTTTCCCGCGCCGCAGAATTTTCCCCGCCGCAACCGCATCCTGAGCGGGCTGAGCGTGGCGGTGCTGGTAGTGGAGGCGGCGGAAAACTCCGGCACACGGGTGACCGCCCGCTGCGCCGCCGAGCAGAACCGCGACGTATTCGCCGTGCCCGGCAACGTGACGAACAAGGGATCATGGACGCCCAACACGCTGATTAAGCAGGGGGCAAAGCTGGTGGCTACCTGGGAGGACGTATGGGAAGATCTGCCCTCGCAGGTGCGGCTGGAACTGGAGGCGGAAATCCCGCCTGCATCCAAACCGGAGGCTCAGGCATCCTTATTAGCCGATCCTGTGCTTCGGCCCGAAGAGGCCCTGGTGCTGGAGGTTCTGCACAGCGACGAGAGCCGGCAGATCGACGAGATTCTGGAGCTGCTTGAGGCGCAACTGACCTCTTCCGAAGTATTTACAGCGCTTTTCGAGCTGGAGATGGCCGGCCGGATCCGGTCGCTGCCGGGCAAGCACTACGTGAAAGCGATATAGGCGGCAAGACGCCGAGCCGGGCGCCCTGACGGTCCCTTTCGGAAATAACGCAATCGAAGCATCGAGTCCGGATGGCTGCCGGGCAAATCTCCGGCGGCGCTCCGGAACGGTGGTTTCGGCCGTCCAAGGTAAAAGCCGCCATAGCATCCGAGCATGATCGGCCCATTAGCTCTGATTGCAAAGGGTTTACGGGATTCTGGCAGTTGTTTTGCCTCGCCCGGCCGGGGCGCGGCGGCGGGATGCGGGCTGCGGCGAAAGTGGAAATGGAGCCGGGTTTCATGGTAGGGTGCAACACTTGTGCGGAGAATTTTTCCGGGGCCCGGCAAGGGGCCGACCCGGATCGGCCGCACCGACAGACAACGGCAGGCCGTGGAACGCAGCAGATTGCGATCTGGCGGCGCCGGCAAGTGAGAGAGGAAACGGTTTTTTAAAAGCGATGGCAACAGGCAAATCACTGGTGATCGTCGAATCCCCCGCGAAGGCCAAGACGATCGAGAAGTATCTGGGCAAGGGCTTTGAGGTGCGCGCCTCGATCGGGCACATCATGGACCTGCCCAAGAACGATATTGGCGTGGAGCTGAAGAAGCGCACGTTTGAGCCGGAACTGATCATATCACCGGGCAAGGAGAAGGTCGTCGAGCAGCTCAAAAAGCTGGCCGCGAAGTCCGACTCCGTGTACCTTGCGCCCGACCCCGACCGCGAGGGCGAGGCGATTGCGTATCACCTGGCGCTGCAGCTCGGGACCAATGCCAAAGAGCGGAAAAAGATCCGCCGCGTGACCTTCAACGAGATCACCAGGAAAGCGGTGCAGGAGGCATTCCTGCATGCGCGGGATATCGACCGGAACCTTGTGGACGCGCAGCAGACGCGCCGCGTGCTCGACCGGCTCGTGGGCTACCAGATTTCGCCGCTGCTCTGGGATAAAGTCCGTCGCGGCCTCTCGGCGGGGCGTGTGCAGACGGTGGCGCTCAGGCTGATCGTAGAGCGCGAGCGGGAGATTCGGGCCTTCGTGCCGGTCGAGTACTGGACGCTTGAAGCTCTGCTTCACCCCGAGCGCCAGGAGGACAGGAAGTTCAGGGCGAAGTTCATCGGCATCGGCGGCGAGCCGGCGCGGGTGGCCAACGGGAAAGACAAGGATGGTAAAGACCAGTTCATCGCCAATGCGCTGCCTAATAAAAAGGCGATGGACGAGGTTACGGATGCGCTGAAGGATGCCGAATGGCGGCTGGCCGGCGTGCAGTCGCGCGAGCAGCAGCGGCGTCCGCTTCCGCCCTTCATCACCAGCCAGTTGCAGCGCGACGCGGCCAACAAGCTGGGCTTCAACGTGCGGCGCACGATGGGCGTCGCGCAGCGGCTGTATGAGGGCGTGGAGATCGGCGACGAGGGCATAACCGGCCTGATCACTTACATGCGCACCGACTCGCCGCGCGTTTCCCCGGAAGCGATTGCCGGTGCGCGGGAGTGGATCGGAAAGAATCTTGGGAGCAGATATCTGCCCGCCGAGCCCAACGTTTACAAGGGCAAGAAGGACGCGCAGGACGCGCACGAGGCGATTCGTCCCACCGACGCCGCGCGCACGCCGGAATCGATTGCCAAATACCTGAGCGACGAGCAGCTCAAGCTCTACACGCTCATCTGGCGGCGCTTTGTGGCCTCGCAGATGGTGCCGGCGGTCTATGACGTGACCACGGCGAATATCGAAGCGAAGTCGAAGAAGACCGGCAAGACTTACGACTTCCGCGTAAGCGGTTCGGTGCTGCGCTTCGACGGTTTCCTCAAGGTCTACGAGATTGTCGAAGAAAAGAAGGACGAGGACGATGAGAGCGCCAATCGTCTGCCGAGTCTGGACGGCGTGAAGGCGCTCGCGATGGATGAACTGCTGCCCGAAGAGCACGCCACGCAGCCGCCGCCGCGGTATAACGAAGCTTCGCTCGTCAAGGAATTAGAGGAACGCGGCATCGGGCGTCCATCAACCTACGCTTCGATCATTAACACCATCCAGGACCGCGAGTATGTGGTCAAGCACGGCGGCTCGCGCGGGCGCTTCTATCCCACCGAGATCGGCGTGGTGGTCTGCGACCTGCTGGTCGAGAGCTTTCCCTACATCTTCGACACCAAGTACACGGCCAGGCTGGAAGAAGAGCTGGACGACATCGAAGAGGGCAAGGAGAAGTGGACGCAGCTTCTCAACGGCTTCTACGACCACTTTGAGGATGAGCTCAAAGACGCCGGCAAGAAGATGCGGAATATCAAGCGCCTTGAGCAGATGACGGACGAAAAGTGCGAGATGTGCGGTTCGCCTCTTGTGCTCAAGTGGGGCAAGTTCGGCACCTTCTATGCCTGCTCGGCGTACAACAAGAAGGATCCGTCGAGCTGCACGTTTACCAAAGAAAACATTGCCGCCAAGCCTGACCTGAACACGCCCGAGGCGCAGGAGGCCGGCGACACCGAGGAGTACTGCGAAAACTGCGGCAAGGTGATGGTGATGCGGCGCGGGCCGTTCGGGCCATTCATGGCCTGCCCGGACTACAACGCCGATCCGCCGTGCCGGACCTTCCGCAAGCTGAGCCAGAAACAGCAGCAGAAGCCGCCGGAGCCCACGGGCGAAGACTGCCCGGTCTGCGGCAAGCCGCTGGTGCTGCGGCAGGGAGCCTACGGCGAGTTCGTCTCCTGCTCGGGATACCCCAAGTGCAAGTACATCAAGCAGAACCTGATTGAAGGCATGAAATGCCCGAAGTGCGGCGAAGGCGATATTGCCGAGCGCAAGGCGCGCCGCGGCAACGTCTTCTGGGGCTGCACGAATTACCCGAAGTGCGACTTCACCTCGAACTACAAGCCGGTTCCGAAGCCATGCCCCGAGTGCCGGAGCCCGTATCTGGTCGAGAAGGTGACCAGGGCCGGAGTCTTCCTCGAGTGCCCGAACAGGAAGAAGAGCGCCGAGGAAGAAGCGCCGAAGAAGCGCGGCAGGAAAACCGCTGCGGCGGCTGAAGAGCAGCAGCCGGCGGTGGTCTGCACGTACTCGAAGCGCATCGGCGATGCGCCGCCTCCGCCCACGGCGGAAACACACGGGCCGGCGCCCGAAAAAAATGCCGACAGGAAGGAGCGCGAGCTGCAGCCGGCGTAGGGCTGTCGCCTGCTGCGGCGCGGATGTGGCAACCCGCGCCGCAGGCCTGTCCGGAATGGCCGCTTTTGCGGACACTGACGCCAGGCTCCTGCCCGCAGTCTCGTCAGGCTGCTACCATGGACCACGGAGCAGACCATGGAACAGATGCTTGCCACGCCGGCCGATGCCGGGATCATCCTGAAACTCTACGAGTTGCGCACCGAGGCGGTGATGCGCGAGGCGCGCGCCTGGGTCATAGGCCAGTTCTGGCCGCGCACCGCGGCCGAGTACTTCGCCGTGGCGGAAAATCCCGCCGATCCGCACAGCGCCTGGCTCCGTCAGGTGGCCAGCTACTGGGAGATGGCGGCGGCCCTGGTGCTGCACGGCGCGGTTTCGGCCGAGCTGTTTGTAGACTGCAACGCCGAGGGCTTTTTCCTGCTTGCCAAGTTTGCGCCGATCCTGGGCGGCATCCGCGAGAAGTATCCGATGTTTCTGACCAAAACCACCGAGCTGGTGAATCGTTTCGCCGCCGCTGCCCAGCGGTACGAGGAGATCCAGAAGCGGGTGAACGCGATGCGCAGCGCCCGGCAGGGCGATGGACCGCAGGCGTGAGGCGCGGGTGCGAATGACTTTGCCGTGACAACTGACCGGCAAAGCGCGTGGTATAGTATCCCCGAAGTCTGAAAACGGAGGTTTCCATGAAGCGTGCATCTGCTGTGCTGGCTGCGGTCTTCTCCCTGGGCGTGCTTGCGGCCCAGGCGGCGGATACAACCAGCACCGGTTATATCTCCGACTCAATGTGCGGGGCAAAGCATGCCGGATCGGGCGCGGCGTGCGTGAAGAAGTGCATCGAAGGCGGCATGAAGCCGGTCTTCGTAGACAGCAAGAAGCAGGTTTGGTCGATCGATAATCCCG
>DATGLJ010000062.1:0-2596 GCA_035294185.1 Occallatibacter sp.
GCTCATCGCCGGCGAGCGCCGCTGGCGCGCCTCGCAGCTTGCCGGCAAGGCTACGATCCCGGCGATCCTGCGCCAGGTCTCCGACGAGCAGGCGATGGAGATCACTATCGTCGAGAACCTGCAGCGCGCCGATCTGAACCCAATGGAGCAGGCGCGCGCCTTCGAGCGGCTCTCGCGCGAGTTCCACATGACCCAGGAACAGATGGCGCAGCGCACCGGCAAAGACCGGGCCACCATTTCTAACTTCCTTCGTTTGCTCAAGTTACCCGCAAGCACTCAGGCGCGGGTCGAGTCGGGCGCATTGAGCTTCGGCCACGCGCGGGCTCTGCTGGCCCTCGAAAATCCTGAAGAGATTGAAAGAGCGGCACAGAGGGTAGCCGCGCTTTCGCTGTCTGTTCGCCAGACTGAGACCTACGTCCAGGGTTTAATCAACCCTGAAAAAGCGCAGAAAAAAGATCCCAAGCCCGAGCCGCCCATCGATGCCAACGTCCGCGCCGCGCAGGAGCGCCTGCAACAGGCGCTGGGCCTGAAGGTCACCGTTGAAGACAAGAACGGCCGCGGCAGGGTGATCATCGAGTACGCCCGGCTGGAGGACTTCGACGCGCTGCTCGATCGGCTGGCCGGCAAATAGCCTGCCAGTGAGCGCCGCCGGCCGTCCCGGCAAGGAACGATTAGGAAAGTCTGCAGGAAGAAACTCTTCCTTATGCATCATTTTTCCTGTTAACTCATTTTTTATCTGTTTATTACAGATATTTCACCCACCGCCGACACCAGCCTGGCCGCGCCCGTTTCCCAAAATATTTACGCGATCCGTGCCATCATGCACAGAGGCACAGCAACAGCCCACCCCCAGGGAGGATGCATGAGTACATCGACATCCAAACGAGAGTTTCTTCTTCTCAGCGATTTTGACCAGACGCTCAGCTTCAACGACTCGGGCCTGGTGCTCGCCGAGATGATGGGGATTCCGAATTTCGACGAGTACGTGCGCCGGCTGGCCAATACGCACCTGGTCCAGCAGGGCGGCGAACTCGCATACCTGCTGGTGCACGAGCCGGCGTTCAGGGACGTGCGCAGGCAGCACCTGCGCGAAGCCGGCAAAAAGGTGCGGCTCAAAAAACATATCAAGCTGCTCGCGCGCCTGCTTGAGAACATCGGCGGCTGCCATTTTTCGTTTTATGTTGTCTCGGCCGCGCCGCAGCAGATCGTGGAGTCGGCGCTCGAAGGCATTCTGCCCCCCGATCACATCTACGCCAGCCAGCTTGTGTTCGACGGCGAGGGCCGCATTACCGGAGTCGAGTGCCTGCGCGCCGGCTACGGCAAGGTGGCGATCCTGGAAAAGCTGCGCGGCGAGTCGCCCGTGGGCCACAATCACCTGGTCTACGTGGGCGACGGCAGCTCCGACGTGCACGTCATGCTCCACGTCAACCGGCTCGACGGCCTGACAATTGCCGTCTCGGAAAATCGCTATCTCGCGCAGATCGCGCGGCGCTCCGTGCTGAGCGACGACGCGCTCAGCATCCTGGTGCCCATCACCGAGGAGATCCTCGGCTGGAACACCGCGAAGATCCGCGCGCTGTTTGAGCAGCACGGCTTCATTCTGCGCGAATGGGAAAAGGTGCAGACCGACACGCTGAACATCGTGAGCGCCGCGCGCGAGACGGAGAACGGCGCTCGGCCGGTGGCGGCCAAATCGCTCGTGGATGCGTAAGACCGCTGCCGTTTATCGGAACATTCGCTCGTCGTAACGGAAGGGTCTGGGCGTCCGGATTTCTATCTGCGCGAAGCCGGGATGGCGCGGATTGAGAAGGATGTTCCAGTCGCCGTCTACCACGGCCGAGGGAACGCGCAGCGCGGCCGATCGGTTGCTCGCAGCCCATTCCGTGCCCAGGTCCCGGCACGCCTGATTGTTCAGCGCGCGCCAGTTGCGGGGCAGCCGATCGAGGCTCAGCGTTTCGACGAGCGCATCCGGGACAGAACCGGCGCCCATCAGCAGATCGCCGGGGGCGTCATTGGGCTCCAGGTTCACAAAATATTCAAGTGCGGCCAGCGCCGGCGAGCTGGCGCAGTAGACCATCGGAGTGCCGAGACGATTCCAGCGGCTGGCGGCGTAGAGTCCGCCGGCGCCCGTGAATGCTGTGCTGCGAAAGCGCGCCGGAAAAAGCCGGAAGAACTGCATCAGCTGTACATTCCATGCGCGATGCGCTGGATGACTTCTTCGACAGAGCGTACGCCGAGATCGGTATCGAGCTGGTCGAACGGCCGGCGTCCGCCAAGCGCGCGGTTCGGCGTGCTCATCCAGTGGGAGGCCTTTTCCTCGGAACCGAGGACCTCTTTGGCCAGCGCCACTATGCGCGCCATGCGCAGCGTGCGGTCGGATTCTTCGTGCGTGAGCCGGGCATGCGTGGAAAGCCGCCTGCTGAGCGTGCGCGGCGGAATGCAGAGGCGCTCGGCCACCTGCGTTCTGTGCATGGCCAGCTTTTGGGCCAGCAGCATGACGGTAGATGCCGGCAGGCCGGAACGCACCTGCTCGCTGAGCTCTTCCGCGCTGTGAATGGGCCGCCGGAAGGTCTTGCGGCCTCCCAGAACCTCGACA
>DATGLJ010000063.1:0-3288 GCA_035294185.1 Occallatibacter sp.
TGTCGCTGAAGACTACCTCATGCATCGATGGCGTCTTATAGGGCAGCTCATAGAGGTCTTCGAGCTTTTTGCGGATGTAATTGGCATTCAGCACGGCGTCTTCGGTCGTTTGCCGCAGGCCGTCGGGGCCGTTGGCCAGAATGTAGGCCAGCGCACGGATGAACATGCCGGTGTTGCCGTAAAAGGCGCGCACGCGGCCGACCGACTGCGGGCGGTTATATTCCCAGTGCTTTGCTCCGTCTTTGCTCTGAACGAGTACCGGGGCAGGGAGAAATGGCTCCAGAAATGCCTTGCAGGCCACCGGACCCGAGCCCGGGCCGCCGCCGCCGTGTGGCGTGGAGAACGTCTTGTGCAGGTTCAGGTGCATCACGTCCACGCCGAAGTCGCCCGGCCTCACCTTGCCCACCAGCGCGTTCATGTTTGCGCCGTCCATGTAGAGCAGCGCGCCTCTGGCGTGAAGAATGTCGGCAATCTTATGAATCTGATTCTCGAAGACGCCGAGCGTGGAAGGATTGGTGAGCATCAGCGCTGCGGTGTCTTCGTTTACCTGACGCGCCAGCGCTTCCAGATCGATGCCGCCGTCGGCGTTCGACCTGAGGTTTTCGACCTGGTAGCCGCAGATTGCTGCGGTGGCTGGATTCGTGCCGTGCGCCGAATCGGGAATCAGGATGCGCTTGCGCGCATTGCCCTGCGACTCATGCCACGCGCGGATGAGCAGGATGCCGGTGAACTCGCCGTGCGCGCCCGCTGCCGGCTGGAGCGTGATCGCTTCCATGCCGGTGATCTCCATCAGGCAGCGCTGCAACAGGTCGATGACTTCGAGAATTCCCTGCGCCAGTTGATCGGGCCGGTACGGGTGCGCCTCGGCCAGACCTTCGATGCGCGAGACCGCTTCGTTGACGCGCGGGTTGTACTTCATGGTGCAGGAGCCCAGCGGATACATGCCGAGGTCGATCGCGTAGTTCCAGGTCGAAAGGCGCGTGAAGTGGCGGACGATCTCAATCTCGCTCAGCTCGGGAAGCTCGGCAGGGTCCTTGCGTGCAGCCGGGCCCAGCAGGGTCTCGGGATCGACGGCGGGCACGTCGAGCGGCGGCATCCTGTAGGCGCGTTTGCCGGGCGCGGATTTTTCAAAGAGCAGCGCTTCGTTCTGTGTGGGATGCGGGCGGACTTTGCCCGTAGTATGCGCTGCCAGGTCTTCACCGTTTGTCGCCATATCGACCCTCTTCTGCGGCGCCCGCTCTACGCGATTACCGGGCGCTCTGCCAGTACCCTCGCTGCGATATCGATCTGCTGGCGCGTATTCACTTCTGTCGCGCACCACAGCGTGCAGTTCTTTAACTCCGGATACCAGCGGCTCAACTCAATGCCTCCGACAATTTTGTTCTCGAGCAGCCGCCCGCTCCACGCGGCGGGCGCCTCTTCGGTTTCGAGCACAAATTCATGGAACCGCGGCGCGCCCGAGAAGCGCAGTTTCGCGCCCGGCTGCGCTGCCAGCGTCTTCGCCGCGTAGTCTGCCTTGGCCAGATTATGCCCGGCCAGCTCGCGCATGCCTTCTTTGCCGTAGACGGCCATGAAGATCGTCGCCATCAGCGCGACTAATGCCTGATTCGTGCAGATGTTCGAGGTCGCCTTCTCGCGGCGGATGTGCTGCTCGCGCGTGGCCAGCGTGAGAACGAAGCCGCGATTGCCGGCGCCGTCCACCGTCTGGCCGGCGAGGCGGCCGGGCATCTGCCGCAGATATTTTTCCCTGGCTGCGATGACGCCGCAGAACGGACCGCCGTAGCTCAGCGCTACGCCGAAGGACTGCGCCTCCATGGCGACAATGTCGGCTTCGACGGGCGGCCGCACGATACCGAGCGACACGGCCTCGGCAATAGTGACGATAAGCAGCGCGCCTTTGGCGTGTGCGATTTCGGCAATTGCCGGAATGTCTTCGACGACGCCGAAAAAATTCGGGTTCTGTACGAGCACGGCCGCGGTCTCTTCGCTCACCTCGGCGCGCAGCGCATCGAGATCGACACGGCCGGTCTTCGTGCAGTAGCCGGCAAGCGCCGTGGGCATTGCCTGATGCCTGGCGTAGGTTGCCAGCACCTCGCGGTACTCGGGATGCATGGTCCTGGCGGCTACGATTCTCCGCCGGCCGGTTACGCGCACTGCCATCATCGCCGCTTCGGCTGCGCCGGTTGAGCCGTCGTACATGCTGGCGTTGGCCACGTCCATGCCGGTCAGCTCGGCGATCATCGTCTGGAACTCGAAGATGGCCTGCAGCGTCCCCTGCGTGATTTCCGCCTGGTAGGGCGTGTAGCTGGTGAGAAATTCGCCGCGCTGCACGAGAGAGTCGATGATCACCGGCCGGTAGTGCAGATATGCGCCTGCGCCCAGAAAGCTGGCGTAGCCGGTCGCGTTCTTCTCGCCGGCGGCGCGAAAGTAGTTCACGATCTCGCTCTCGGCATGCTGCCGCGGAATATTCAGATCGCGCCCCAGCCGGTATTCGGCGGGAATGATTGCAAACAGATCCTCGATGGAGGCGGCGCCGATCTCTTTGAGCATCTGCTCGCGCTCGGCGGGAGATTTGGGAAGATAGCGCATGATCGGCTTCTGGCTCCTGGCTTTTTGCTGGATGCATGCTGGGCGAACCGGCCGGACTCACGAACCGATCCTGAATCGATGCGGTTGCGGCTGGCTATCGAAGCCGGGGCCATTCGGCGGCTGCCGGCAGTTAGCCATGTGTTTCTTCTGAGATAAACGCCTCGTACGCCGCTGCATCCAGCAATCCGTCCACCTCGTCCGGATTCGACAGCTCCACCTTGATGATCCATGTGCCATGGGGATTTTCGTTGATCTTGTCGGGCGCGGTTTTCAGCTCTTCGTTGACAGCCGTGACCTTGCCGCTGACAGGAGAAAACAGATCGCTTACAGCCTTCACGCTCTCAACCGAGCCAAAGGCTGCCCCGGCCGAAACCGTGTCGCCCACCCTGGGCGCGTCCACGTAGACGATGTCGCCCAGCGAGCTCTGCGCGTAATCGGTGATGCCGATGACGCCGGTCGATCCATTCACGTCGATCCACTCGTGTTCGCGGGTATAGCGGTAGTTGGCCGGGTAGGACATGGGCGTAGCTCCTCGGGAAGATTGCGAAACTCCAGTGTAATCGGATGGGGCCGGGCTGCATGGTTTTGCCGATTGCCCGCCGGCGACAGCGGGTCTGCGCGCCGGCTCTCCGCCAATAGTTGCTTGCGCCGCCCGCAAGCCGATGGAGTATACTGCAGGCACCGGCAGGTTTTTCAATC